>CAMWXQ010000059.1 GCA_947178235.1 uncultured Muribaculaceae bacterium | reverse complement strand
AGTCGAAAGTGAGGGGGGTTACATACCCACGATTTCAGTGTTGCCTTCCCATCCTCCGACGGTCGGGCCGAAGCCTCCGCCATCGGGGTTGGGCTTGGGGAGCGGGAGAGAGTCGAGATGGACCACACAGTCGGCCGTGGGCGAGTATCCGTGTATCTGGTCGGTGACGTTGTGCGTCGTGTGCCACTGGCTGCCGTCCGAGAGGGTGGCGTTGACCACGAGCAGGTGGTCGGCGACCTGGTCCGATGCGCGCCGTGACCCGATCGGATTCGAGGCGCAGTGCCCGAAGGTGAGCATCTGACCTATGAGGCCTCCGTCCTTCGTCGGCCTCATCCCGAAGGCGTGGGTGACGGTCTCCGAGCCTGTCTCGCGCCGTCCCGGGTGGACTGTGCCGGACATTCCCGAGATCGAGGCGGTGATGGTGGTCGAGTTGTTGAAGTTCACCGTATTGTGGATGATGAAGGTATATACATACACAGCGGGGAACATCTCGAAGCGTATCACCTGTGGCTCTGCCGTCGTCTCTCCCGGTTCGGGGGCCTTGACCTCGAAGACCTGTATCGTGCCGACCCATATCGAGTCGGGGGTGTTGGCCATTCGTTCGTTCTCGGCTCCCTGTGCCCGTGGGAATCTGAGCGGCGACGAACTCATGTCGCCGAGGCTGCGGAGGTCGCCGAGGCGCAGACCGAAGTCCTGGTGCGAGTCCTTGCCCGTGAATCCGTGGCTGTCCGAGTCGTTGTTGTAGCAGAGTGCCGCATAGGTCCCTGCGGGGATGGCGATGGTCCCTCCCTCGCGGCCCCTGAAGTCGAAGACATAGGGCGAGCGCGAACCTGTGCGGAAGAGGTGGACCGTCATCTCCGAGGGGTTGGCCCCAGGGTCTTCGGCCCAGTCGAACTCCACGACGACCGGGACACGGGTGTGGGGGTGGTCGTGACAGAGGTCACGATGCCGGCACCCGCTCGACAACAGACACACCATAAGCACTCCGAAGCAGAGTATGCTGCGGGTCAGACGCCTCGCACGTTCCCTGTTCGGGGACTGGCGGGGACACCGGGTGTCGGTCGCTAATTCCAACGGTGGGGTTTGGGGTTTAAGGGTGTAGTCAATGATTTCAGCAACTGAGGAGAGAACTTTTTCCATGGATGGTGACAGGTCGGATCTCTATCCTTTCCTGTCGTCGACGCTGCAAATTTAGGGAAAATTCACGGTAGTAAACAAGTTTTTTGCCCTAATTTTTTCGGATAAAAATGATTCGGGAGGGGTAATTTGTTGATTTATGATAACTTATAAAATGGATTTTTGTTGCGGTGATTGAGATTGTAACAGAGATTTGTAATAATCACCCTGCGAAATTCCGACTCCTCACGCTCGGCAGGGTAGGGGTGCTTTGTTTTCACGCCCAATTTGATTACCTTTGCAGAACCAATGATACCCCCTAAGCCAATGCCGATGAAAAAAATCCTGTTGCTGATCCTGACGCTCTCCCTCTTCCCTCTCGCGGGTATGGCCGCGGGAGAGGGCCGTTCGCTCCCGCTGCTCGTGGGACTGCGGACAAATATGCTCTATGACGCCATCCTCATCCCTAATGTCGGGGCCGAGGTCGCCATCGGCGACCGCTGGGCCGTGGGGCTCGATGTGCGCGGCGCATGGTGGAGCGGCACGCATCACCACCGCTCGTGGCGAATCTTCGGGTGTGACGTCACGGGCCGCTACTATCTGTCGCCACGCGACGGCCGCCGTCTCACGGGGCACCACGTCGGCCTCTATGCGCAGATCTCAACCTATGACTTCAAGTTCGGCACTACGGGATATATCGGCGGTGTCGCCTCGCGCGGCGTATTCAACCATCCGACCGTCGGCGTCGGCGCCGAGTATGGCTACACACTGGACGTGAGCCGCCGCGTCGCCTTCGACTTCTCGATAGGCGTGGGGTGGAGTGGCGGCCACAACGAGGAATACCGCACCGAGGGGGGCCACGACGTATGGCAGCGTACCCTCAACCGCAACTGGTTCGGCCCCACGCGCGCCGCCGTCTCCTTCGTTTATTACCTCGCCAGGGACTGAGCGGGGTCGAGGTCCGAGATCAAGAAATTGCTCCCCGCCACGAGCACCATCCCCTCGGGACCCGCATCCTTGCGCGCCTCGGCCACGGCCATGTTCACGTCGGGTATGACCCTCCCGTCGAACCCCTCGGCACGGGCACGCTCGGCGAGCTCCTCCGCCGCCAGTCCGCGCGGGGCGGTCGGGGCGGCGAAGTAGAGGCGCACATCCCCCGCGAGGCCGCGCAGCAGCCCGAAGACCGGGGCGAGATCTTTGTCGGCCACGAAACCCATCACGATTCCCTTGCGGGGATGGTCGAGGCGGTTGAGGTTGGTGACGATATGCTCCCATCCGCCACAGTTGTGCCCCGTGTCGGCTATGGTCAGCGGCGCTTCACCGATCTTGCTCCACCGCCCGAACAGCCCCGTGAGCTCGGTCACGCGGGCGAATCCCTCGGCCACGGCCTCGGGCGTTATGTCGAACCTATCCGTAAGCCTCCCGAGGGCACAGAGGATTGTGGCGGCGTTCAGGGCCTGGTGTGTCCCCGCAAGCTCGCCGCGCAGCGGGCCCCACGGGGTCGAGGGATAGAAGTTGGCATCAGCCTCATAGATGACTTCGACGGGGTCGGCCTTGTATAGCGGCGCGCCTGTCGCGGCGGCGATGCGCTCGAACACCGGACGCGTCTCCGCGTCCCACTCGCCCACGACGGCGGGTACCCCTGGCTTGAAGATGCCCGCCTTCTCGGCTGCGATGGCTGCGCGCGTGTCCCCGAGCAGGGCGGTGTGGTCGAGCGAGATGTTGGTGACGACCGAGAGTATCGGTGTTATGATATTGGTGCTGTCGAGGCGTCCGCCGAGCCCCGTCTCGATGACGGCCACGTCGACCCCCTCGCTCTCGAAATACTTGAACGCCATCGTCGACGTCAGCTCGAAGAAGCTCGGGGCGAGTGGCGAATTTTGAATTTCAGATTTTGAATTTTGAATCTCAATCCACCTCTCCACGAACTCCGTCACCGCCTCGGGTCTTATCTTAGTGCCGTCGACGCGTATGCGCTCGCGGAAGTCGTATATGTGCGGCGACGTATAGAGCCCCGTCCTGTATCCCGCCGCGGTGAGTATGGCCGCGAGGGTGTGTGCCGTCGAGCCCTTGCCGTTGGTCCCTGCGATATGGATGCAGGGATACGCGCGGTGTGGGTGTCCGAACATCGCGTCGAGAGCCTCGGAATTCCCGAGCCCCGGCTTATACGCCCCCGGCCCAATCTTCTGATAGACAGGGAGCGAAGAATACAGAAAGTCGATCGCTGAGGAGTAAGTCATGGGAATGGGGAATTTTGAATTTTGAATTTGGAATTATACGTCTTATAAGATTTATATGACTTATAAGACTTATGAGGCCGATATGCCTCGAAATTCCAAATTCAAAATTCCAAATTCAAGAATTCAATATATAATCAGTCCTGCCACGCCGGCGAGGCAGATGATGAGTATCGGATGCCACTTGACCCAGTAGACGAGGGCGAAGGCCGCCGCGCAGAGGATGACGCTCCACACGACCTGCATGGTCTCCTCGCCGAAGTTGGCCGCGTTCATCAGCAGCATCGCCGCCGAAGCGATCAAGCCTACGACCACGGGACGGAGCCCCGCGAAGATACCCTTCACGACGGCGCTCTCCTTGTGGCGGCGTATGAGATGGCTCGTATAGGCCACGAGCAGGAAGGAGGGGAGCACAACCACAAGCGTGCAGACCAGCGACCCGAGTATTCCCCACAGGGGTCCCGAGAGCGCGGCCGACGACTCGCCCGGAGCGACATAGCCGATGTATGTGGCCGAGTTGATTCCGATCGGGCCGGGGGTCATCTGCGAGATGGCCACGATGTCGGTGAACATCTGCTCCGTGATCCATCCCGGGCCGACAATCTCACGCTCGATGAGGGCGAGCATCGCATATCCGCCGCCGAAGCCGAATAGCCCGATTTTCAGATAGCTCCACATCAGACGCAGGTAGATCATGGCCGTTCACCTCCTTTCTCCTCCTTGGTGGGCGTCAGATGGCGCGTGTACCACCACCATCCGCCGAGGCCGCCGAGTACAATATATAATATAGGATTGGAGACCACAGGCAGCTTAGACCATATCAGCAGCGCTACAGCCACAGGGATCCACACGGTCTTCCACCCGATCTTGGCCGAGCGGGCCGAGGTGATGACCGGGGCGATGATGAGCGCCACGACCGCCGGGCGCACCCCCTTGAAGATGGCCGAGAGGGTGGGGTTGTTCTTGATGAGGTCGGGGGTGAGGAAGATGGCGATGCAGAGGATGATGAGGAACGACGGGAGAATCGTCCCGAGCGCCGCCGCGATGGCGCCGCGGTTGCCTCTGAGTTTGTCGCCGACCGCGACAGAGATGTTGACGGCGAGGATGCCTGGGAGCGACTGGGCCACGGCCAGGAGGTCGAGGAACTCCTCGCGCTCGATCCATGCGTGACGGTCGACAATCTCCTTCTCGATGATGGAGATCATCGCCCATCCGCCGCCGAAGGTGAAGCACCCGATCTTGAAGAAAGTGGCAAACAACTGCCGGTAGATGTTGGGCATAGTGGGGAGGGATTGGGGGTTGTTTTATGATGGTCAATAGCTAAGATAGCTATTATAGCTATGTCGGCACCGGGGTCCCCCGTGCCTACCAAAAACAAAAGAGCCAAATCCGTTATAGACTTAGCTCTTTGTCTTAGAGTTGCCTTGGAAGGATTCGAACCCTCACAGGCGGAACCAGAATCCGACGTGCTACCATTACACCACAAGGCAATCTGAGTGTCAGACGGGGGTGTTTCCGTTTTGACGATGCAAAGGTAGACACTTTTTCCGAACCGACCAAATTTTCGGGAGATTTTTTTGAAAAAATCTGCAAAATCCCCCTTTCGCCCCGCGCTCCGCGGCTCGGCGGGGGCCCGAGGCTTGGGGATGTCAAATGTTTTGCGTAATTTTGCAGTCTGTGATAAACATGGCCGCCATATTGATGAAAGGTGCCCTCGTCGGACTGCTCATATCCGCGCCGATGGGGCCGATCGGGATGCTCGTGATTCAGCGCACGCTGAGCCGCGGGCGTCACCCTGCGCTCTTCACCGGTATGGGGGCATCGCTGAGCGACATCATCTATTGTATGCTCACGGCCTTCGGCTTCTCGTTCGTGACCGGATTCATCGAGACTCACCAGAGCCTGCTCCAGCTCGTCGGCTCGCTGGTCCTCGCCGTCTATGCCGTCTACCTCTTCTTCTCCAACCCTTCGAGGGTGTTGAAGGCGGGCGTGCCTGTCTCCAACGGCTTCCTGCGCGAGTTCGCCACGGGCTTCTTCCTCACCTTCTCCAATCCGCTCATCCTCTTCCTTATAATAGGTCTCTACGCACGCTTCAACTTCCCGGGCCCCGACCCAACGTTCTACCACTACTCGGTGGGCTTCGCCGGCATCGTGGCCGGGGCCCTGGGATGGTGGGCCGGGGTGACATGGTTTGTCGACAAGGTCCGCGCGCACTTCAACTTGCGCTCGATGTGGCTCGTCAACCGCATCCTCGCCTCGGTCATCCTCGTCATGGGGGCCGTCGGCATCGTCACGGCCATCTCCGATATGATCGGATGAGGGCGCTGAGGCCTCAAATTTAACATCCGCCGCGATTGCGGTTTCGAAAAATTCAATTAATTTTGCATTTTCATCACCGAAACGATATATATCCCAAGTATGGAGACAAACGAAACACAGTCACCCGGGGTTGAGAACAAGGGTCTCAACTTCGTTGAAGAGGCAGTACTCAAAGACTTACAGGAGGGCAAGAACGGCGGCCGGCTCAACACCCGATTCCCGCCCGAGCCCAACGGATACCTCCACATAGGCCACGCCAAGGCCATCTGCATGGACTTCGGCATCGCCGAGAAGTTCGGGGGAACCTGCAATCTCCGCTTCGACGACACCAACCCCGTCAAGGAGGATGTGGAGTACGTCGACTCGATACGCGAGGATATCAAGTGGCTCGGCTTCGACTGGGGCGACCGCGAGTACTACGCATCGGACTACTTCCCCCAGCTCTTCGACCTCGCCGTCCGTCTCATCAAGGAGGGGAAGGCATACGTCGACGACCAGAGCTCCGAGGAGATCGCCCGACAGAAGGGCACACCCACGCAGCCAGGCGAGAACAGCCCCTACCGCGACCGCACCCCCGAGGAGAACCTCGACCTGTTCATGCGCATGAACGCCGGCGAGTTCGACGAGGGCTCGCGAGTGCTCCGCGCCAAGATCGACATGGCCAACCCCAATATGCACTTCCGCGACCCGATCATGTACCGCATCATCAAGACCCCCCACCACCGCACCGGCACAACGTGGAAGGTCTACCCGATGTACGACTTCGCACACGGCCAGAGCGACTACTTCGAAGGGGTCACACACTCGATCTGCACACTCGAATTCGTCGTCCACCGTCCCCTCTACGAGTACTTCGTCAAGGAGCTCGCCGACGAGACCTACTGCCCCCGACAGATCGAGTTCAACCGTCTCAACCTCACCTACACGGTGATGTCCAAGCGCAAGCTGTTGCAGCTCGTGAAGGAGGGCCTCGTCGCCGGATGGGATGACCCCCGTATGCCGACCATCTCGGGCCTGCGCCGCCGCGGATTCACTCCCCAGTCGATCCGCAACTTCATCAACACCATCGGATACACCAAGTTTGAGGCGCTCAACTCCATCAGCCT
Source organism: uncultured Muribaculaceae bacterium (assembly GCA_947178235.1). Classification (GTDB taxonomy): domain Bacteria; phylum Bacteroidota; class Bacteroidia; order Bacteroidales; family Muribaculaceae; genus Duncaniella. The sequence continues at coordinate 120 of CAMWXQ010000059.1, read as the reverse complement.
CCTCGAACACGCCGTCCGCGACGACCTCAACCGCATCGCCACCCGAGGCATGGCCGTCATGGATCCCGTGAAGGTCATCATCACCAACTACCCCGAGGGTCAGACCGAGACCGTCCAGAT
>CAMWXQ010000058.1 GCA_947178235.1 uncultured Muribaculaceae bacterium | reverse complement strand
CCCTGTTATCTCCGGGATAACATAACCCCACACTCAGCGGGCCTCCGCCCCTCTCCCCCTCCCGGGAGAGCGGCACGGAGGCCCGCCATGTTATTATCTTATCACTCCCACATGGCTTATAAGATTTATAAGACTTATAAGACCTATAAGACTTATTTGTCCAATTAACCCAATCCACACCCAATAATTCCCGATTCCCTTGCATTTCTCCCCACAATTTGCTAATTTAGCATTCTGAATCCAACAACCTAACCCCAACCATACCCACCATGGCCTCTCATCGTTATTGCGTCATCATGTGTGGCGGCGTCGGCAGCCGCTTCTGGCCCTACTCGCGCGAGGACTGTCCCAAACAGTTCATCGACTTCCTCGGCACAGGCCGATCGCTCTTGCAGATGTCCTACGACCGCATCCTCCCCGTCGTACCCAAGGAGAACATCGTCGTGGTCACCAACGCCAAGTATGCCGGCCTCATCCGCGAACAGCTCCCCGACATCGAGCCCCACAACATCCTGCTCGAACCCGCACGACGCAACACCGCCCCCTGCATCGCATGGGCGGCCTACCACATACACGCCCTCGACCCCGAGGCATCCATGATCGTCACCCCGAGCGACCACCTCATCACGGGCGAACATGTCTTCGAAGACTGCGTGCGCCGCGGCTTCGACTTTGTCGAGAGCCATGACGCCCTCCTCACCCTCGGCATCACCCCCACCCGCCCCGACACAGGATACGGATACATACAGATCGGCGGACAGGTCGAACCGGGGATACTCAAGGTGAAGACCTTCACCGAGAAACCGAACCTCGAACTGGCCAAGGTCTTCCTCGAATCGGGCGAATTCTTCTGGAACGCAGGCATCTTCCTCTGGAAAGCCACCTCCATCATCGCCGCCCTGCACCGCTACGATCCCGACCTCACAGCCCTCTTCGACCGCGGCGCCCACCTCTTCGGCACCCCCGCCGAGGACACCTTCATCGGCGAGAACTTCGAGTCATGCCCCGCCAACTCGATCGACTACGCCGTCATGGAGAAGGCCGACAACGTCTATGTCGAGTGTGCCGACTTCGCATGGAACGACCTCGGCACCTGGGGATCACTCTACGACAACTCGCCCAAGACCGTCGGCACCAACGTCACCCGCGACGCCCGCGTACTCGCCTACGACGCCGAGCGCAACATGGTCGCCGTCCCCTCGGGCAAGCTCGTCGTGCTCGACAGCCTCTCGGACTACATCGTGGCCGACACCGGCGACGCCCTCATCATCTGCCCGAAGAGCCGCGAGCAGCGCATCAAGCAGATGGTTACCGACGTACGTCTCAAATTCGGCGAGGACTCGCTATGACAGCCCCCCTCACGCCCGAGACCGAGGATCAGATGGTCGACCGTCAGTTCGACGAACTCCTCGAAGGCTACCTCGCGAGCAACCACCGCAAGAAGACCGACATCATACGCCGCGCCTACGACTTCGCCCGTGAGGCCCACCGCGGTGTGCGCCGCCGCTCGGGCGAGCCATACATCCTCCACCCCATCGCCGTGGCCCGCATCGTCTCAGCCGAGATGGGCCTCGGCTCAACATCGATATGCGCCGCCCTCCTCCACGACGTCGTCGAGGACACCGAGTACACCGTCGAGGACATCGAGACACACTTCGGCAAGAAGATAGCCGAGCTCGTCGAAGGGCTCACGAAGATCTCGGGCGGAATCTTCGGCGACCGCGCCTCGGCCCAGGCCGAGAACTTCCGCAAACTCCTCCTCACCATGAGCAAGGACATCCGCGTCGTGCTCGTGAAGATGGCCGACCGACTCCACAATATGCGCACCCTCGGGTCGATGGCCCCCAACAAACAGTACAAGATCGCCGGCGAGACCCTCTACATCTACGCCCCGCTGGCCCACCGCCTCGGCCTCTTCGAGATCAAGACCGAACTCGAAGACCTCTCCTTCCGATACGAGCACCCAGTCGAGTACGAGCGCATCTCGGGCCTCATCGCCGGCTCCGAGGCTGGGCGCACCACGGTCTACAACAGCTTCGCCGCCCCCATCCTCGAACGCCTCGACGCAATGGGCCTCCGCTACGAGGCCAAGGCCAGGGTGAAGTCGGTCTACTCCATCTGGCGCAAGATGCAGGCCAAGAACATCCCCTTCGAGGAGGTCTACGACCTCTACGCCATGCGCATAATCTTCGACAAGGTCGAGGGGGAGACCGACAAGGAGACCTGCTACCGCATCTACTCGATGCTCACCGACCTCTACCGCCCCCACCCCGAGCGCACACGCGACTGGATCGCCGTCCCGAAGGCCAACGGCTACCAGGCCCTCCACGTCACCCTCATGGGCCCGGACGGCAACTGGATCGAGGTCCAGATACGCTCCCGCGCCATGGACGAGATTGCCGAGAAGGGCTTCGCCGCCCACTGGAAGTACAAGATCGGCGGCGACAAGGAGGAGGAGAGCGAGCTCACCGTCTGGCTCCGCACCATCAAGGACATCCTCGAAGACCCCGACCCCAACGCCATCGACTTCCTCGACACGCTGAAACTCAACCTCTTCGCGAGCGAGATCGTGGTCTTCACCCCCACGGGCGACCTCCTCACCCTTCCCGCCGGCGCCACCGTCCTCGACGTCGCATACACACTCCACTCCGAGCTCGGCAACCACTGCATCGCGGGCAAGGTCAACCACAAGCTCGAACCCCTCAGCCACCGCCTCAGCTCGGGCGACCAGGTCGAGATACTCACCTCCCACACCCAGACCCCCAAGGAGGAGTGGCTCACCTTCCTCTCCACCGCCAAGGCCAAGACCCGCCTGCGCAAGGAGCTCCGCCGCGAGCGCCAGCCACTCATCGAGAAGGGGCAGGCCATCTTCGACCGCTTCATAGACGAGAGCAAGATCACCCTCAACAACGAGGTGATGACCAAGATTCTCGGCACCTACCACGTATCCTCGCGCGACCAGCTCTTCTACCGCCTCGGCTCGGGCGAAGCCTCGATCGACGACTACCTGAACGTCAACACCTCGCGCACGGCACGCAGCCTCATATCGCGCCTGCTGAGGATGGGCGGATTCCGCAGCGGTCAGAAGAAACCCGCCCCCGACACCCCCGACGCACCAAAGGAGAAACCCGCCGAGGTGATCGACACCAAGAAACCTTACCGCCTAACCTTCGACGGCAATGGGGGCCGCAACTTCGTGCTCGCCGACTGCTGCCGACCCATCCCCGGAGACAGGGCCATGGGCTTCATCACCGACTTCGGCCAGGTCGAGGTCCACTCCCTCACCTGTCCCCGCGCCCAGGTGCTCAAAGCCGGCTACGGCCCCCGCATCCTCGCCGTCGAGTGGGCCGACAAGGCTGTCCCCGAGACCTTCGAGACATCGGTACACATCGAGGGCATAGACCGTCACGGAATCCTCTCCGAGCTCACCGCCAAACTCTCCAACGACATGGCCGTCGACATCCGCAGCCTCGACATCCGCGCCAAGGAAGAGGTATTCACCTGTGACATCACCGTCAAGGTCTCCGACACCGCCGCCGTCGACACCCTCTGCCGCTCGGTCCTCAAAATCAAAGGCATCCGCAAAGCCGAACGCCTCAACAAAGACATCACGGACGATGAGAATTAGACATTGGTAATTTTGAATGGGGAATTTTGAATTTTGAATTAGGCTACCCCATACGACTTATAAATCTTATACGACTTATAATTCAAAATTCCCCATTCAAAATTCAAAATTCTCAATTCTCCCCCGCCATCTCCCCCGGATTCAACAGCCACAGGTGTGTCGTCGCGCGGGAGACCGCCGTATAGAGCCATCGGTAGAAATCCATCTCCTGAGCCTCGGGAGGGATACCGCCGAGATCCACGATGACATTCTTCCACTGCGCCCCCTGCGCCTTGTGGCACGTCACCGCATAGGCATACTTAACCTGCAACGCATTGAAATACTCATCCGTACGCAGCCGGCGCAGACGCCGCTCGAACGGGTCGTCGGGACGGTTCACCTCCGGATCGGCCATGCGCGCCTCAGCCAGGGCCTGCATCTGCTCGCGCGGCACCGAGGCATTGTCGTCGGTCAGAGTGTTCAGAAAGATCCGCGCCTTCACCTCCACATCCCTGTCCGGGAGCCACAGCGTCACGATGGCGAAGCGGAAACCATACCGGTACTCCGTCGCATGTATGGCGCGAACCTCGGCCACATCCCCGTTGGCGATGAAGTCGAGCCCCTTCACCTTCGCGCCCCACGTATAATTGTTCTTGGCCACGAGCAGACGCTCACCCTTGCACAGCTCCTCGTTGAGGTCCAGGATACGCTCGCGGATGCCGAGATTGAAGGCCGTCGCACGGCGGTTGGAGCGCGTCACCACTATCGTCTCCGCCGCCCCGTCGCGTCGGTAGCAGTCCGCCACCACATCCACCACATCATTGCCGTCCGTCACGGACACGTCGTCGAACCCCTCGGTGCGCAGCCGCGGCCGAGGCAGGGGGTCAACGAGCATCGCGCGGCGCAGCCACGTGGCGTTGTACAGTATCCCCGACTCGCGTCCCTGGCGCACGGTGTCGGTCAGCGTCGCACGCGAGACCTTCAACCCACGCTCCTTGTACGCATCCGCCACCATCGCGGGGCTCTGCGTCGCGCCCACGGGCGGGAGCTGGGCCACGTCACCCAAGAGTATAAGCCTGTTGTTGTCGGGGGTGAACACATATTCGAGCAGGTCGCCCAGGAGGTCAGTCCCCCCGTCCGAGCCATTGCCGATCATCGACGCCTCATCCACTATATATACAGCGTCCGAGAGCTCGTTGTGTTGCAGGAATCTGTTGGCCGCGGTGAGGTCTCCCGACGCCCCGCGGTAGATCTTGCGGTGTATCGTCGACGCCGCGTGTCCGGCGTGGACAGAGAAAACCTTGGCGGCGCGGCCCGTCGGGGCCATCAGCACCACGGGGCGCCCCACGGAGGTGAGCGCCTTCACGAGCGCACCCGTCACCGAGGTCTTGCCCGTACCGGCATAACCGTTGACGACAAAGACGCGTCCCGTCTCGTCATATCCCGCGCAGAATCTCGCGAGTGCGTCTATCAGCTTGGACTGCTGGGCATTCGGGGTGTACGGCAGCATCTCCTTGACGAGTGCGGCGAATCCTCCGATGGTCAGCGGTTTATCCCCGGCCATCTCAATCCCACCCGAGGAGCATCGTATCGTAGATGTAGAGGTACGTCTTCCCCGCCACGGCGGTTATGGTACCCTCCTGCACCCTGGTGGCGTCGTCATATATGAGTATGAGCGTGGGGCTGACGCGGCGCGCCGTCGCGGCGCCCTTGCGTGTCTCCACGCGCCATGTCCCGTCCTCGCGCGGCTCCGAGAGGGTCGCCGTGTAGGTCTCGCCATCCTCGATGGGGAATGTATAGGTCCCTGCCGCGGGATTCACCTCCTGGGGCACGGCACACGCCTTCGCGGGCACCCATGCGCCCGCCCATCCGGGGAACTCCACCGAGTAGGCCCCCTCCATCTGCTGCATCACCTTGAAGGCCATGCCGGGGAGGACGCGGTCGTTGTTTGCCCACTGGTTGATGACGGGGTTGGCCATCTCGCTCTCCTCATATACGTCGCTCGCCGTGCCGACGACGATATACTCGTCCTCGGCGTGGGCCGCGGAGGCGCCGAGGATGATGGCGGCTGCGGCCAGGAGTGTGCGGGGATCAAGCTTCATCATAGGTCACCGGCAGTACGCGTGAGATGGAGTGGTCGAGCGAGATCAGTGTCTCCGTGCCCATCACCCCGGGTATGATCTGTATCTTGTTGTTGAGCAGGTCCATGAGGTGCTCGTTGTCGCGCGCGAAGAGCTTGATGAGCATCGTGTACGGGCCCGTGGTGAAGTGACATTCCACGATTTCGGGAATCTTTTCGAGCTCGGGGACCACCTCGCGGTACATCGCGCCGCGCGCGAGGTTGACACCTATATATGTACATGTGCGGAACCCGAGGATCTTCGGGTCCACGTTGTATCCAGAGCCGGTGATGACGTTGAGGTCCATCATGCGCTGGATGCGCTGATGGATGGCTGCGCGCGACACGCCGCACTCCTGTGCAACGTCCTTCGAGGCGATGCGCGCGTTGCGCATCACGATTTCGAGTATCTTCCTGTCAAGATTGTCTATCTTTTCCATGGAGGGAGTGATGGTATGAGGCCCCGCAAGGGGGGAGGAATCGGTTAAGGGATGGCAAAATTACGCATTTTTTATGGTTTTGCAAGCATTTTGCCACGGAAAAATCCCCGCACCGAGAGTTTTCGCCCTCCTCCGCCCGCTTTCGGGGCCCCGCAGGCATCACGCGGTCATATTGGGCACGTCGCCGTACTCGTTGGGCACGGGCTGGCTCGGCTGGACATCCCAGTAGAGGATGACGAGGCCACCGATACCGGTGAGGCAGAGCAGAAGCCACCATCCCGAGCGGCCTACGTCATGGAGACGGCGAACCGAGACACCGAGCGAGGGGAGCAGCACAGCCAGGGTGAAGATCCAGTTGAGGATAGCGCCCAAATTCTCGCTGAAAACACTGATGAAACCGAACACGAGGCCGGCGATGAAGGTGAAGAGGCAGAACCACCAGTACTCCGAGCGCGAAGCGCGGCCCGAGAAGTTGCAGTAGTTGGCTTGGAGGCACTTGCGCACAGCCTCGCCGAAAGTCAATTGACGCTGGAACATAGTTTTTGTGTATTGATTTATGTGAATGATTTGTTGCTTTGTGGCTTATCAGCCATACGCCCGCAAAATTATAAATAATTTCCGACAATTCAAACAGATGCCCGCGACTTTGTTAGCGAAGGTTAAAGACCATGTGCAGATTATGAGGAAATGTTAAAGCCCGGCCACAAACATCCCGCCCCGTTGCCCAAAGCCCGCGAAAACTCCCTACCTTTGCAGCGAAC
>CAMWXQ010000057.1 GCA_947178235.1 uncultured Muribaculaceae bacterium | reverse complement strand
CAGTTCATGGACCAGACCAACCCCCTGGCCGAGATCACGCACAAGCGCCGTATGTCGGCCCTGGGCCCCGGCGGTCTGTCGCGTGAGCGTGCGGGCTTCGAGGTGCGAGACGTACACTATACCCACTATGGCCGCCTCTGTCCTATCGAGACTCCGGAAGGCCCGAACATCGGTCTGATCTCGTCGCTCTGTGTGTATGCGAAGATCAATGACCTGGGCTTCATCGAGACCCCGTACCGCGAGGTGAAGGACGGCAAGGCCAATCTGAACAACGACGAGGTGGTCTATCTGACCGCCGAGATCGAGGAGGGCAAGATCATCGCCCAGGGCAATGCGCCCGTGGCCGACGACGGGACCTTCACCGAGGAGCGCATCAAGGCGCGCATGGATGCCGACTTCCCCATCGTGTCGCCCGACCAGGTCGAGCTGATGGATGTGTCGCCGACACAGATCGCGTCGATCGCTGCGTCGCTGATCCCCTTCCTCGAGCATGACGACGCCAACCGTGCGCTCATGGGATCGAACATGATGCGCCAGGCTGTGCCCCTGCTGCGTTCGGAGAGCCCGATCGTGGGCACCGGCATCGAGGGTCAGCTGATCCGCGACTCGCGCACCCAGATCATGGCCGAGGGGGACGGTGTCATCGAGTTTGTCGATGCGCGCGTCATCCGTATCCGCTATGACCGCACCGAGGAGGAGGAGTTTGTCTCCTTCGAGGACAGCGTGAAGGAGTACCACCTGCCTAAGTTCCGCAAGACCAACCAGAGCACCACCATCGACCTGCGCCCGATCTGCAACAAGGGGCAGCGTGTGAAGAAGGGTGACATACTGACAGAGGGCTACTCGACCGAGAACGGCGAGCTCGCCCTGGGCCGCAACCTCAAGGTGGCGTTCATGCCCTGGAAGGGTTACAACTATGAGGACGCCATCGTGCTGAACGAGCGTGTCGTGCGCGAGGACATCCTGACCTCGGTCCATGTCGACGAGTACACCCTCGAAGTCCGCGAGACCAAGCGCGGCATGGAGGAGCTGACCTCGGACATCCCCAACGTGAGCGAGGATGCGACCAAGGACCTCGACGAGCGCGGCATCGTGCGCGTCGGCGCCCACATCGTCCCCGGCGACATCATGATAGGCAAGATCACCCCGAAGGGTGAGAGCGACCCGACGCCCGAGGAGAAGCTGCTCCGCGCCATCTTCGGCGACAAGGCGGGCGACGTGAAGGATGCCTCGTTGAAGGCTTCGCCGTCGCTGAAGGGTGTGATCATCGGCACCCACCTGTTCCAGAAGGCCGAGAAGAAGAAGACCAAGAAGAGCGCCAATGCCGTCCTGCCCCTGCTCGACGAGGAGTATGAGGATCGCCAGGATCAGCTGAAAGACCTCCTGGTCTCGAAGCTGATGACCCTCACCGAGGGGAAGACCTCGGCCGGGGTGCGCGACTTCCTGGGCACCGCCATCATCCCGAAGGGTTCGCAGTTCACCGCCGGTGTGCTGAAGGGTATCGAGTATGACACGGTGAACCTGTCGGGCTGGACCTCGGACGAGCATACCAACGACCTGCTGCGCGCGACCATCGTCAACTATCTGCGCAAGTCGAAGGAGGTCGACGCCGAGCTGCGCCGCAAGAAGTTCGACATCTCGATCGGCGACGAGCTCCCCTCGGGCATCATGAAGCTCGCGAAGGTCTATATCGCCAAGAAGCGCAAGATCTCCGTGGGCGACAAGATGGCAGGCCGCCACGGCAACAAGGGTATCGTCTCGCGCATCGTGCGCCAGGAGGATATGCCGTTCCTGGCCGACGGTACGCCTGTGGACATCGTGCTGAACCCCCTGGGTGTGCCTTCGCGTATGAACCTGGGCCAGATCTTCGAGACCGTCCTCGGCTGGGCGGGCCGCGAGCTCGACGTGAAGTTCGCCACCCCGATCTTCGACGGTGCGACGCTCGACGATCTGAACGAGTGGACCGACAAGGCGGGTGTTCCGCGCTACGGCAAGTGCTACCTCTATGACGGCGGCACGGGCGAGCGCTTCGACCAGCCTGCGACCGTGGGTGTGATCTACATGCTGAAACTCGGCCACATGGTCGAGGACAAGATGCACGCACGCTCGATCGGCCCGTACTCTCTGATTACCCAGCAGCCTCTCGGCGGTAAGGCCCAGTTCGGTGGCCAGCGCTTCGGCGAGATGGAGGTCTGGGCGCTCGAGGCCTTCGGCGCATCGCATATCCTCCAAGAGATCATCACCGTGAAGTCGGACGACGTGACGGGCCGCTCGAAGACCTACGAGGCCATCGTGAAGGGTGACGCCATGCCGCCGGCCGGTATCCCCGAGTCGCTGAACGTGCTGCTGCACGAGCTCCGCGGCCTCGGTCTGAGCATCAATCTCGAAAACTAACGGGGAATGGCGGGGCAGGCCCCGCCCACAGTGACAAAAAATGTGAGAGTGTCAGACTGACGCTTTGACAAACGGACTGTGTTCCCCCTCTCTCTTCAATTCAACAACAATCTAAACAGCAACCATCATATATGGCTTTCAGAAAAGAAACCAAACAAAAGACCGGATTCACCAAGATTTCCATCGGCCTTGCATCGCCCGAGGAGATTCTGGCCAAGTCGAGCGGCGAGGTGCTCAAACCCGAGACCATCAACTACCGCACCTACAAGCCCGAGCGCGACGGCCTCTTCTGTGAGCGGATCTTCGGCCCGGTGAAGGACTACGAGTGCCACTGCGGCAAGTACAAGCGTATCCGCTACAAGGGTATCGTCTGCGACCGCTGTGGCGTCGAGGTGACAGAGAAGAAGGTGCGCCGCGAGCGCATGGGCCACATCAAGCTCGTCGTGCCTGTGGCTCACATCTGGTACTTCCGTTCGCTCCCCAACAAGATAGGTTACCTCCTGGGTCTGCCGTCGAAGAAGCTCGATGCCGTGGTGTACTACGAGCGCTACGTCGTGGTGAACCCCGGTGCGGCAGCCGAGCTCGGCGGCGACAAGCCTGTGCAGAAGCTCGACCTGCTGACCGAGGAGGAGTACTATGACATCCTCGACCGCCTGCCGGCCGAGAATCAGATGCTCGAGGACGGCGATCCGAACAAGTTCGTCGCCAAGATGGGTGCCGAGGCCCTGTATGACCTCTTGAAGGACATCGACCTCGACAGCCTGTCGTATCAGCTGCGCGACCAGGCAGGCAACGAGGGCTCGCAGCAGCGCAAGACCGAGGCCCTGAAGCGCCTCCAGGTGGTCGAGTCGTTCCGTGCCTCGCGCGGACGCAACAAGCCCGAGTGGATGATTCTCCAGGCCGTGCCTGTCATCCCGCCCGAGCTGCGTCCCCTCGTGCCCCTGGACGGCGGCCGCTTCGCCACATCGGACCTCAATGACCTGTACCGCCGCGTCATCATCCGCAACAACCGTCTGAAACGACTGATGGAGATCAAGGCGCCCGAGGTGATCCTCCGCAACGAGAAGCGTATGCTCCAGGAGGCTGTCGACTCGCTGCTCGACAACTCGCGCAAGTCGTCGGCGGTCAAGACCGACTCGAACCGTCCGCTGAAATCGCTCTCCGACTCGCTCAAAGGCAAGCAGGGCCGTTTCCGCCAGAACCTCCTCGGCAAGCGTGTCGACTACTCGGCCCGCTCGGTCATCGTCGTCGGCCCCGAGCTGAAAATGCATGAGTGCGGTATCCCCAAGAACATGGCTGCCGAGCTCTACAAGCCGTTCGTCATCCGCAAGCTCATCGAGCGCGGCATCGTGAAGACCGTGAAGTCGGCCAAGAAGATCGTCGACCGCAAGGAGCCTGTCGTCTGGGACATCCTCGAATATGTCATGAAGGGCCATCCCGTGCTCCTGAACCGAGCCCCGACCCTGCACCGCCTCGGCATCCAGGCCTTCCAGCCCAAGATGATCGAGGGCAAGGCCATCCAGCTGCACCCCCTCGCATGTACGGCATTCAACGCCGACTTCGACGGTGACCAGATGGCCGTCCACCTCCCCCTGGGCAACGAGGCTATCCTCGAAGCCCAGCTGCTGATGCTCGGCTCGCACAACATCCTCAACCCCGCCAACGGCGCCCCCATCACCGTGCCCTCGCAGGACATGGTGCTCGGCCTCTACTATATCACCAAGCTCCGCAAGGGTGACAAGGGCGAGGGTCTGAAATTCTACGGTCCCGAGGAGGCTGAGATCGCCTACAACGAGGGGCGCGTGACGCTCCACGCCCCCGTCTCGATCATGGTCGACGACGTGGACGAGAACGGCAACCAGATACGCCACCTGGTGGAGAACACCTCGGTGGGCCGCGTGCTCGTGAACAAGTATGTGCCCCGCGAGATCGGGTATGTCAACGAGATTCTCTCGAAGAAGTCGCTGCGCACCATCATCTCGAAGGTCATCAAGCACTGCGGTATCCCCCGTTCGGCCCAGTTCCTCGACGACATCAAGAACCTCGGCTACTATATGGCCTTCAAGGGGGGCCTCTCCTTCAACCTCGGTGACGTGCTCATTCCCGCCGAGAAGGAGCAGTATGTCAAGGAGGGTTACGAGCAGGTGCAGGAGGTGCTGAACAACTATGCGATGGGCTTCATCACCAACACCGAACGCTACAACCAGATCATCGACATCTGGACGCACGTGAACTCGCGCCTGGCCGACACGCTCATGAAGCAGATCTCCGCCGACCAGCAGGGCTTCAATGCCGTCTACATGATGCTCGACTCGGGCGCCCGTGGTTCGAAGGACCAGATCCGCCAGCTCTCCGGTATGCGTGGCCTCATGGCCAAGCCTCAGAAGAGCGGCGCCGAGGGCGGCCAGATCATCGAGAACCCGATTCTCGCCAACTTCAAGGAGGGTCTGTCGGTGCTCGAATACTTCATCTCGACCCACGGTGCCCGCAAGGGTCTCGCCGACACGGCGCTGAAGACCGCCGACGCAGGTTATCTGACCCGCCGTCTGGTGGACGTCGCCCACGACGTCATCATCAACGAGGTTGACTGCGGCACGCTCCGCGGCCTGGTCTGCACCGAGATCAAGAACAACGACGAGGTCGTGGCCTCGCTCGGCGAGCGCATCCTCGGCCGTGTGTCGGTGCATGACGTCATCGACCCGACCACCGGCGAGATCATCGTCGCAGCCGGCGAGGAGATCAACGATGCCGCCGCCGACCGCATCAACGAGAGCCCCATCGAGAGCGTCGAGATCCGCTCGGTGCTCACCTGCGAGAGCCGCAAGGGAGTCTGTGCCAAGTGCTACGGACGCAACCTGGCGACACACCGCATGGTGCAGATGGGCGAGGCTGTGGGCGTCATCGCCGCACAGTCGATCGGCGAGCCCGGTACACAGCTCACCCTCCGTACATTCCACGTCGGTGGTGTGGCCTCGAACATCGCTGCGGTCAACTCGATCACCTCGCGCTACGAGGGTACGCTCGAAATCGACGAGCTCCGTACCGTCAAGACCGACGAGAAGGACGAGAAGGGTCGCAACGTGGAGGTCGTCATCGGCCGTCTGGCAGAGATGCGCATCCTCGACCCGAAGACCGGCATGATGCTCACCTCGGCCAATATCCCCTATGGCGCCAAGCTCTTCTTCGACAACGACTCTGTCGTGAAGAAGGGTGATGTGATCTGCGAATGGGACCCCTTCAACGCCGTCATCGTCAGCGAGGTCGGCGGCAAGGTCAAGTATGCCAACCTCGACGAGGGCCTCACATACCGCGTCGAGGCCGACGAGCAGACCGGTACCCGCGAGAAGATCATCATCGAGAGCAAGGAGCGCGGCAAGGTCCCCGAGGCGCATATCGTCGACGCCAACGGCGAGGTGCTCAAGACATACTCGCTCCCCGTGGGCGCACACCTCATGCTCGACGAGGGCGGCGAGGTGAAGCCCGGCGACATCTTCGTGAAGATCCCGCGCACGGCTTCGGGCGCAGGCGACATCACGGGCGGTCTGCCCCGTGTCACCGAGCTCTTCGAGGCCCGCAACCCGTCGAACCCCGCCATCGTGGCCGAGATCGACGGCGAGGTGCGCTTCGGTAAGGTCAAGCGCAACAACCGCGAGATCACCGTGACCTCGAAGCTCGGCGAGACCAAGAAGTACCTGGTGCCCGTGTCGAAGCAGCTCCTCGTGCAGGAGAACGACTATGTGCGCGCCGGCACACCCCTGTCGGACGGCGCCATCACCCCGGCCGACATCCTCAACATCATGGGCCCGACGGCCGTCCAGGAGTATATCGTGAACGAGGTCCAGGATGTGTACCGTATGCAGGGCGTGAAGATCAACGACAAGCACTTCGAGGTGATCGTGCGCCAGATGATGCGCAAGGTCAATATCCTCGATCCGGGCGACACCGGGTTCCTCGAGCAGCAGATCGTCGACAAGCGCGAGTTCATGGAGGAGAATGACCGCATCTGGGACAAGAAGGTGGTCATCGACGCCGGCGACAGCGAGAATGTGCAGAAGGGCCAGATCATCACGGCGCGCAAGCTGCGCGACGAGAACTCGGCTCTGAAACGCAAGGACCTGCGCCAGGTTGTCGTGCGCGACGCGCAGCCCGCTACGTCGGAGCAGATCCTGCAAGGTATCACCCGCGCCGCTCTCCAGACTTCGTCGTTCATGTCCGCGGCTTCGTTCCAGGAGACCACCAAGGTTCTCAACGAGGCTGCCATCAACGGCAAGACGGACTATCTGCAAGGTATGAAGGAGAACGTCATCTGCGGCCACCTTATCCCCGCCGGTACCGGTCTGCGCGAGTATGAGCGCATCATCGTGAGCGGCAAGGATGACTTCGAGTCCTATGGGGCTGAGAACGACGGCTTCTCGGAGGCCGCCGAGGTGGAGGATGTCGCCCATACCGAGATCTGAGACACAGTACGACGCTGATATATGAGCGCCGCGCCCCCGCCGGGGGGCGCGGCTCTCTGTTTTTTCACGGCGCGACAGGCCGCGCCCACGACAGCAAAAAAACGCCGCCCACAGGGGCGG
>CAMWXQ010000056.1 GCA_947178235.1 uncultured Muribaculaceae bacterium | reverse complement strand
CACCATCCACCGCAAACCCATCGACCCCGCACGCCACTCCCGCCGGGCTACCATCGACTACCTCGCAGCCGGCAACGACTACATGGAACCGCTCAAAAAGGGTGTGCGCCTTGCCGCGAGCCCCAAGGTTCTCTACCTCGAACTCATCGACCGCTTCAACTCGGGCAAGATGGACCACCTCACCGCCAAACCTGACCTCAGCAACCGCATGGCTGCATTCTGATGCCAATAAACTACATTTGACAACGATATGAACGGATGGCTCACCGTGGCACTCCTCGTAGTGTCGAACATCTTCATGACCTTTGCGTGGTACGGGCAGCTCAAATTACAGGAAATGCGCGTGATCACGAGCGACACTCCACTCTACCTCGTGATCCTCGCCTCGTGGGGCGTGGCGCTGCTCGAATACTGCTTCATGATACCCGCCAACCGATACGGCTTCATCGGCAATGGCGGCGCGTTCTCGCTCTTGCAGCTCAAAGTCGTGCAGGAGGTGATTTCACTCTTCGTGTTCACCATCTTCGCCCTCATGCTCTTCAAGGGCCAGGCCCTGCACTGGAACCACTTCCTCGCCTTCGGCCTCCTTATCCTCGCCGTCTACCTTGTCTTCATGGACGCGTGACGATACCCTCATTTTTTGGCACGAAAAAAAGAGAGGGGGTCTCACGACTGCCTCTCTCTCCATTCATCACATTATGCTTATCAGTGCTGTATATTGTTGTTTTTGAAGTGTATTGTTCTTGATTTTCAGATGTATCGGCTCGATACTACGTCCCAGTCGACAATCTTCCACCACTCTTTGAGGGCTTCGGCGCGACGGTTGCGGTAGTCGAGATAGTAGGCGTGCTCCCATACGTCGAAGGTGAGCAATGGGGTGAGGCCGTCGGTGAGGGGATTCGAGGCATTCGAGCCCTTGGTTATGAAGAGCTTGCCATCCTTGTCCTTGGAGAGCCAAACCCATCCCGAGCCGAAGATGGAGACACCTGCCTCCTCGAATTCGCGCTTGAACTGGTCAAAGCTGCCGAATTGCTCGTCGATGGCGTGGCGCAGACGGCCTTCGGGTTCCTTCGCCCCCTCGGGTGAGAAGGTGAAGAAGTAGAAAATATGGTTCCAGGCCTGTGCGGCGTTGTTGAACAACGGCCCCTCGGCAGTGCGGATGATCTCTTCGAGTTCCATGTCCTCATAGGGGGTGTCCTTGATGAGGCGGTTGAGATTGTCGATATAAGTCCGCTCATGCTTGCCGTAGTGATACTCTACGGTCTCGCGGGAGATGACGGGGGCCAGGGCATCAGTGGCATAGGGAAGTTCGGGGAGAGTGTAAACCATATCTTTTATAATGTTAGGGTTGTTATTTACTTTTCTTACTATGTGTCGGGCGGTGTGTCTTATCCGCTCTTGTACTATTAAAACGTCGGCGGCGGGGATTGGTTCGGTCGCCGGATGTTAAAAAATGTCTCACACGAGGGCCACGGTCATCATTCCCCAGATGACGAGGAGGAGATTGCTGACCGCATAGGTCACGGTATAGGCCATGGCGGGGATTGTGCTGCCGATGGTGTCCTGGACGGCGCCGAGCGAGGCTGTACAGGTGCGTGTGCCGGCACAACAGCCGAGAGTGATGGCCGCGGGGAAGCGGAATACCTTGTGTCCGAGCCAGAGACCGAACAGCAGGGGAATGGTCGTGCAGACGGCACCCACGACGAAGAGCATCCACCCGATACTCTGCAATCCGGAGAAGAAGGACGGCGCAGCCTCGATGCCGACGACGGCGATGAATACGTTGAGGCCGAGGTTGTTCATGAGCCATAGGGCTGCGGGTGGTATATAGCCGATGGATGGACGTTTGCTGCGCAGCCATCCGAAGATGATGCCTGCGACGAGTGCGCCTCCGCTCGTACCGAGGCTCACGGGTACACCCTCGATCCAAAAACTGAGGGCTCCGAGGAAGCCGCCGATGAAGATGGCGAGGCCCATGAACATGATGTCGCTGGCGGTGGTGGGACGCTCGGCGTGGCCGAGTTTAGGGACAGCCTCCGAGACCGCATCCTGCGAGCCGACGATGGTGAGTATGTCACCCTTGCGCAGCTCCATCGTGGGGTCGAAACGGAGGTGTGAGCCCCCGCGTTCAATATCGCGGACCGATACGGCGCGCATGAAGGGGGCGACGATGACGTTGTGGAGCGGCTTGCCGACAAATTCCGAGGTCGAAGCTATACGCACAGGTATGCGGTGGACGGGATATGTCAGCAGTTCGGGATTGTCCACCTCGGGGCCGACGACATTGTTGATGCGCAGCATGAAGTGGAGACGGCCGCAGAGCACGACCTCGTCGCCTGGGCGGAGTATGTACGAGGGATCGGGGGTCAGAATCTCGCCATCGTGACAGACGCGGCCTATGTAGACCGGAATACCGTGGCGGAGCAGATAGCTTTCGGCCTCGGCGACGGTGTGGGGAATGCAGAAGTAGTTTGCGGTGAGACGGTAGGCGCGGAACGAGACAGGACGGCGGACATTGAAGTTGGCGGGGTCTTTGAGCCACGCGTTGTCCGACATTGTCTCTTCAAGCGCAGCGGTCTCACGCTTCACCTTGTCGAGTCCGCCGAGGAGTTTGGGCCCGAAGTTGCCGAGGAGGATGACGGTCCCGAGTGTACCGAATATATATGTGACGGCATAGCAGACAGGGATGATGTCTATCTCCTTGTTCTTGACCGCGTCGGGCAGAGGGAGCTTGGATATGGCCTCGGAGCCGACGCCGATGAGCGACGAGCAGGTTTGCGAGCCGGCAAAGAGGCCGACCGTCTCACCCTTGGTATAGCTCATGATGTGGGCCATCAGCAGTGTCGCGCCGAAACACATTAGGCTCATCAGCACTGCAAAGATGACCTGTTTGAGCCCCTGCCCACGCAAGGACTTGAAGAAGTTCGGGCCGACGCTGTAACCGATCGAGAAGAGGAACATCATGAAAAAGACTGTCTTCAACGGACCAGACATGGGTATGTCGAGTTGCCCTACGATCACACCGATGATGAGTACAGAGGTGACGCTGCCGAGCGAGAAGTGGCCTATACGGATGCGTCCGACCACGAAGCCGAGCCCGACGGTGAGGAACAGGGCGAGTGCGGGATAGTCGCGCAGAATGTCTGTGATATAGTCAAGCATAGTGTGAGGGTGTATGGGTTATCCTATAATCCTAACACCCCCTCAATGGGTAAAGTTCAGAACATACTATATATAAAATAGGTGGGAAGCGCTTAGACCTTGATGACCATACCCTCGTCGGCGAGGATTGTGTCGGGGAATACCTCGCGGGCCTCGGCGAGCAGACGGGCCTCGCCGTCGGCGTCGTAGCGCTTAGAGTAGTGGCCGAGCACAAGTTTGCCGGCGCGGGCGGCGCGGGCGATCTCGGCTGCCTGGCGCGCTGTCGAGTGGCCGCGCTCGCGGGCCATGGCGAGATACTCGTCGCCGTAGGTCGACTCGTGGTAGAGTGTCGTCACCCCCTCGACCGCCTCGGCCACGCGGGTGTCAAACATTGTGTCGCTGCAATAGGCATAGCTGCGCGGTGCGGGAGCGGGATGGGTCAGTGCCGAGTTGGGCACGACGATTCCGTCGGGCCTCACGAAGTCGGCACCCTCCTTTATGGCCCTGCGCTCCGAGACGGGGACATTGTGGAATTCGAGCATATCGCCGCGCAGCGGACGGCACGACGGCTTCTCGCGGAAGAGGTACCCCGTACAGGGGACGCGATGATAGAGGGGGAAGGTCGACACCGTCAGACCCGCGTCCTCATATACGGTCTCGCAGGCTCCGGGGGTGACGGGGGCATAGTTGATGCGGAAAGAGGGCTCGCGGTTGAAGAAGTCCATCCAGTCGCGCAGCAGCCTCAACCCTTCCTCGAAGGCGTGTACCGTCACCTCGCCACCGATGCCGTGCAGGGCCATGGTAGAGAGCAGTCCGGGGAGGCCGAAGAAGTGGTCGCCGTGGAGATGGGATATGAAAATATGGCCGAGGCGCGAGAATTTGAGACCCTGGCGGCGAAAACGTCCCTGTGTCCCCTCGCCGCAGTCGACCATGAAGAGTTTGTCGCGGAAGTTGACCACCTGCCCCGACTGGCTGTGACGTGACGACTGTGTGGCCGAGGAGCAGCCGAGGATATTGACGTTGAAGGTGGTCGTTGACATTGAGCGAGGAGTGGGGATTAAGGCGTTTTCAGAGAGTGGGCTGAGGGTCAGATCTTGAAGTAGTGGCTCTCGGTGATGACCACATCGACGCGTACGTCGTGCGGCTCGGCGGGAATCTCCTCCTCCATCAGCTGGAAGTCGTAGCCGACACCCACCTTGAGTGCGCGGGTCTCGCCGAGGAGGCGGTCGTAGTACCCCTTGCCACGCCCGACGCGGTTGCCGCGGCGGTCATATGCGATGCCAGGGACGACGACGAGTTCGATGTCGTCGATCGAGGCCGTGTCGGAGCCTGTGGGCTCCTCGATATGGAACGACCCGAGGGCGAGCTGCTGCTCGTCATAGGGGAGGATTTCGAGATGGAGGCCGTTGACACGGGGCAGGTAGAAGCGCTTGCGCGACGCCCACTTGTCGATGAACGAGCGTGTCGAGAGCTCGTCGGGAAGGGAGTGGTACATGAGTATGCGGTCGGCCATCATGAATGCGGCGGTCTGTTCGAGCAACCCGAACACGCGCGCAGCTGCGGACTCGCGGTCAGCGTCGTCGAGGAGGGTCTTGTGGGCCTTTACCCTGCGGCGGATGTCATCTTTGTTCATTGCTTCGGAGTGTTGTTTGAGGTGAGAGTGACGGGTGCATGGGCGCGTCCGTCCCTGAGGGCCTCCAAAGCGGCCTTCACGGTGGGATCAGTGAGGTTCTCGATCTCGAAGTATCCCTGTACGCCGTGGATATTGCGCGCTATCAAGGCTTTCAGCGTATTAACAAGAAGATCGCGCGAAATGTTTATGTAATACCACCTCGGGGCCACGCCGGCCTGGCGGGCATATTCGACAAAGTCATAGAGGAGTGTGTCGTCGTCGGGGAGGAGGGCCGCCATCTCCTGGGCGTTCTCGGTGTCGGCCAATCTGTCGCGGTTGCGGTCGGCATACTCGAAGGTGTACTTGTTGAGCAGGCCCTGGTTGAGGACTTTCAGATACCAAGAGGTGAGCCCCGTCGTGTCGTTGGGCACAAATATGTCGGGCATGATGCCTCCCCCGCCATAGACGGTGCGGCCGTGGAGGGTCGAGAATCTCACCGAGGTGTCGAGATGGATCGAGTCGGCGCTGTACATCTCGCCGTTCTCGTAGCGGTTGAGCAGGTCGCGTTCATAGTCGACACCAGGGGCATAGGTCTTCTGGATACAGCGGCCCGAGGGGGTGTAGTAGCGGGCGATGGTCAGACGCAGGGCGCTACTGTCGGGGAGCGAGAGCTGATGCTGGACCAGCCCCTTGCCGAACGAGCGGCGTCCGACGATGAGACCGCGGTCATTGTCCTGGATGGCCCCGGCGAAGATCTCGCTCGCCGATGCCGACATCTCGTCGAGCAGCACGGCGACCTCGAAGCCTTTGAGCGAACCCGAGCCGTCGCTCCCTGTGGTCGGGGTCTCGGGGGTATTGGCACCGCGCATCGATACGATGGGAAGGCCCGATTCGAGGAACTCGTTGGCCATGAGTACGGCGTGCTCCATGAATCCGCCCGTATTTCCGCGCAGGTCCACGACGAGTTTCTCGGCTCCCTGGGCTACAAGCAGCAGGGCCTCGGTGAAGAATTCGTTATAGGTCGAGGCTCCGAACTTGTTGACGCGGATATATCCGACGCCAGGCTCGATCATATATGAGGCGTCGATGGATGTGACGGGGATGTCGTCGCGTGTGACCTCGTAGGTCAGCAGCTCGGGCGAGGAGTTGCGCTTGATGCCGAGGGTGACGGTCGAGCCCTTGGGGCCTCGCAGCATCCCCTTGACCTTGATGTCGGAGATTCCCTTCCCGGCCACGATGCTGTCGTCGACCGAGACTATGCGGTCGCCCGGCATGAGACCGACCTTCTGCGAGGGGCCTCCCGAGATCACCTCGAGGACATTGATGGTGTCCCCCATGAGGTTGAACGAGATTCCGATGCCCGAGAAGGAGCCTTCGAGATCCTCGTTGACGGCTTGGAGGTCTTCGGCGGGAATATAGACCGAATGCGGGTCGAGGCCGGCGATGATGTCGGGTATAGAGGCTTCGAGCAGCGAGTCGGTGTCGATCTCGTCGACATAGTTGCGGTCTATGAGTTCGAGTATGGTGTCGAGCTTAGTCCGCGCGCTCCATCGCGAGTGGTCGCCGAGGAACGATTTTCCAATCCACATTCCCGCGACCAACGACACGGCGATTGCCAGAGGCATCCATACGGCGGGACTTTTGAGACGGTTATTCATACAGGTTTCTGAGTTGCAGGATAATTGTTCAGTCCTCCCCTTCGGCGGGGATGTAGCAGCACTCGACGCCGGCACGCCTCAGCAGGTCGATTCCGTCGGTGATGCGGTAGAGGTCGGCGAACACCACGCGGGTGATTCCGGCCTGGATAATGAGCTTGGCGCAATCCAGACACGGCGATGCAGTGATGTAGAGGGTCGACCCCTCGGAGGAGTTGTTCGAGCGTGCGACCTTGGTGATGGCGTTGGCCTCCGCGTGGAGTACATAAGACTTGGTGAGGCCGGTCTCCGAATCCTCGCAGACATTCTCGAACCCTGCGGGCGTGCCGTTATATCCGTCCGAGATGATGGTGCGGTCCTTGACCATGAGTGCGCCAACCTTACGCCGCTCACAATAAGAGTTTTCGGCCCAGATGGCAGCCATGCGCAGATAGCGCCGGTCGATGATTCCCTGCTTTTCGGGTGTGTTCATGCGCGTAGTGAGAAAATTTGTGCAAAGGTATGAGATTTTCCGCTATCCACCAAAAGTTTCACCCCCAACTTTCGCCCGAACGCACGACTGAATTTCACAGGAACGAAAAGAGGCACTTCGCCTTG
>CAMWXQ010000055.1 GCA_947178235.1 uncultured Muribaculaceae bacterium | reverse complement strand
TGGTATTTTTGGTTTAGATTGTCGAAGCCGGATGCGTGAGCACCCGGCTTCGTGATTTATAGGCATAAAAAATGTCCGACACGCCTTTCGAGCAAGGGGTCCCGGACTAAAAGCCATAAGGCAATTCTTGGATCAGCCGATTATCAGAGGCACTCTTCAACCGGCGGTTTTTCCTTTTGTAGAGATGTATATCATACTTACACAACACCATCTTTACCCTGCGCGCGGGTGTCGTCTCGACGGCCTGCCGGGTAGTTGCCTTATTCCTTTTAGTCCTTGTGGGGAGATTGTTGCACTGACTTTTTAGACTTGCGTAAAAAGGTGTGAATTTTCAGCCTGAGGGGATAATAGGAGAGGTGAATCAACTATGGTGTTTTCTTTCCGATACAAAATTACTGCCTATCAGCGTATTTGCAAAATCGGCGAGTTGGATTTAACTATTTTTAGTAGTCTGAGGGTGAACATTGTAGCCCGCATGGTGTTTAGTGAACTTTTTTAGCGCGATTTGGGGGTAGATAGAAGAATAATGAGTATATTTGCATCAGACATAAATCCTACCCACCCAATCAATGATGAAGAACATTGTACTCTTTGACCGTGACGATATACGCGGGGCCCTGTTGCCTCTCACCTTTACTCGTCCTGTGGCGATGATCCGCTTCGGCATATTGACCCAGATGGAGAAGTGGCAGCGGGCCCTCCCCGATGCCGACTTCTCGCCGCTGACCGCCGACTACCTCTCGACCAAGTATCCCGCCACCCTCACGGGCGACGACTATTATATAGCTGCCCACTTGTGCCCCGAACCCTCCTTCATTGAAGCGGTGGCCGATCTCGCCGAGGGTCACGCACTGGCCGACGGCTCGGGTGCCCTGCTCGCATGGCACGGCAAGCCCGAGACCGTCGAGACATACGGCGGCGCGTTCCCACTGCACTTCGCCGCCGTGACCGACATTTTCATGAAGAATGGCCAGGCCGTTGAGGCGGATTTCAGCGCGCTCACCACCGGCCGCGTCTCGCAGCCACTGTCGGAGACCAACCGTGTCGTCGGCGACCCGGGCCGCGTCTTCGTCGAGGAGGGTGCCACCGTCGAGTGTGCAAACCTCAACACCACCCACGGCCCCATCTACATCGGCCGTGACGCCGAGGTCATGGAGGGCGCCTGTCTGCGCGGCCCGATAGGCATGTGTGAGCACTCGGTCGTCAACATGGGGGGCAAGATCTATGGCGCGACCACCCTCGGCCCGTACTGCAAGGTCGGCGGCGAGCTCAACAACGTCGTCATGACCGGC
The DNA here is from genome assembly GCA_947178235.1 of uncultured Muribaculaceae bacterium. Taxonomy (GTDB): domain Bacteria; phylum Bacteroidota; class Bacteroidia; order Bacteroidales; family Muribaculaceae; genus Duncaniella. The sequence goes on along the minus strand of CAMWXQ010000055.1, from coordinate 5,777 downwards.
TACTCTAACAAGGCCCACGACGGATTCCTCGGCAACGCCGTGATCGGCGAGTGGTGCAATCTCGGCGCAGGATGCACGGCCTCGAACCTCAAAAACACTTACGGCCCCGTGCGTGTGTGGAGCTACGCCACCAAGTCGTTCACCCGCACCTCGCTCCAATTCTGCGGCCTCATCATGGGCGACCACTCGAAAGCAGGCATCAATACGATGTTCAACACCGCCACTGTCGTCGGCGTAGGCGTCAACTTCTACGGCGCCGGCTTCCCGCGGACATTCATCCCCTCGTTCATGCAGGGGAGTGTCGCCGGCATGGATCCCGTACCGATGGAGCGCTTCTATGATACAGCCGAGCGCATGATGGCCCGCCGCCACGTACCCCTCACCGACGAGGACAAAGCCATCCTCCAACACATCCGCGACAACGAAGGCTGCTGAGTAATTCTCAATTCCCAATTCCCAACTCTCAATTCCCCTCCATGCCCTCCGTATCCGAACGCGGGACGCTCATGCCCGCCTCCCCCATACGCCGCCTCGCCCCGCTCGCCAAGGCCGCCCGCGACCGAGGCGTCAAGGTCTATACCCTCAACATCGGTCAGCCCGACCTCCCCACCCCCGAGGAGGGGCTCGAAGTACTTAAGCATATCGACCGCACCGTCCTCGAATACAGCCCCTCGGACGGCCTCCTGTCCCTGCGCGAGAAATTGCGCGAGTACTACCACCGCTTCAACATCGAGGTCGATGTCGATGACATCATTGTCACCGCCGGCGGCTCCGAGGCCGTGCTCTTCGCCTTCATGGCCTGTCTCGACCCTGGCGACGAAATCATTGTCCCCGAGCCCGCCTATGCCAACTACATGGCATTCGCAATCTCGGCCGGCGCAAAGATCGTCACAGTCCCCTCGACAATCGACGACGGCTTCTCGCTCCCCCCGGTCGAAAAGTTCGAAGAACTCATCACCCCGCGCACCAAAGGCATCCTTATCTGCAACCCCAACAACCCTACGGGCTACCTCTATACGATGAAGGAGATGCTCCAGATACGCGACCTCGTGAAGAAGCATGACCTCTTCCTCTTCTCCGACGAGGTCTACCGCGAATTCTGCTACACAGGCGCCCCGTACATCTCCGCCTTCCACCTCCCCGGCATCGAGGAGCAGGTCGTGCTCATCGACTCGGTCTCCAAGCGCTACAACGAGTGTGGCATCCGCATCGGCGCCCTCATCACCAAGCACCCCGAGCTCAAGAAGAACGTAATGAAGTTCTGCCAGGCCCGCCTCTCGCCCCCTCTGCTCGGGCAGATCGTCGCCGAAGCCTCCATCGACGCCTCGCGCGAATATATGTTGGAGACCTACAACGAGTATGTCGAGCGCAGGAAATTCCTCATCGACCAGCTCAACAAGATTCCCGGCTGCTACACCCCCATCCCGATGGGCGCATTCTACACGGTCGTGAAACTCCCCGTCGACGACGCCGACCGCTTCTGCGAATGGTGTCTGAGCGACTTCGAACTCGACGGCGAGACCATCTTCATGGCCCCCGCCTCGGGCTTCTACACCACCCCCGGCATGGGGCGTGATGAAGTCCGCATGGCCTATGTCCTCCGCAAGGAAGAGCTTGCCAAGGCCATGCGCGTCCTCGCCGCCGCCCTTGCCGCCTACCCCGGACGCACCATCTGACCGCCCCTCGGGCGATGATTCACCGATCCGCGTGGGAGCCCGTCTCCCTCGCGGATTTGCATTTCTTGCGGGAATTTGCTATCTTTGTAGTTCAAAATCAACAATCCAAACACTCTGCCGTACTATCATGAGCCCCGATACCGAACCCCGCGAAGAACTCCTCAATGCCGACGAACTCCCTCTGACCGACACACCGGCCTCCGATGCCGAGGAGGTTGTCTATGACGAGGAGTCCATCAAGACACTCGACTGGAAGGAGCATATCCGCCGCCGTCCGGGCATGTATATCGGCAATGTCGACGATGGCTCCAAGTTCGACGACGGCATCTATGTCCTCATCAAGGAGGTCATGGACAACGCCGTCGACGAGTATGTCATGGGCCACGGCAAGGAGGTGAAGGTCGAGGTCTCGGACAAGTCGGTGGAGATCCGCGACTTTGGCCGCGGTATCCCCCTCGGCAAGCTCGTGGACGCATCCTCGCGCATGAATACGGGCGGAAAGTACGACTCGAAGGCTTTCAAGAAGTCTGTCGGCCTCAATGGTGTGGGCATCAAGGCGGTCAATGCCCTGTCGACCTCCTTCTACATCCGCTCGGTGCGCGACGGCCAGGCCAAGAGCGTCGCATACAGCTGCGGCGAGTTGGTCGAGGAGAGCCCTGTCGAGCCCACCGATGAGCCGGACGGCACCCTGGTGCGCTTCACCCCCGACGACTCGATCTTCAAGGGTTATGCCTTCCGCATGGAGTTCGTCATCCCGATGGTGAAGAACTTCACATACCTCAACACAGGCCTCGCTATCTGGCTCAATGGCAAGAAGTATGTGTCCCGCGGCGGTCTGCGCGACCTGCTCAAGGAGAATATGACCGCCGACCCGCTCTATCCCATCATCCACCTCGCGGGCACCGACATCGAGGTCGCCATCACCCACGCCAATCAGCGCGGCGAGGAGTACTACTCCTTTGTCAATGGTGCCAACACCATCAACGGAGGCACCCACCTCGCGGCCTTCAAGGAGGCCGTGAGCCGCACCATCAAGGAGTACTTCAAGCGCGACTTCGACTTCTCCGATATCCGCGGGGGTATGATTGCCGCCGTGTCTGTCAAGGTCGAGGAGCCAGTCTTCGACTCGCAGGCCAAGATCCGCCTCACGAGCCGCGACATGGGCCCCGACGGCCCGACGGTCGCCAAGTTCACTGGGGACTTTATCAAGACCGAGCTCGACAACTACCTGCACCGCAACACCGACGTCGCCGACATCATCCTCAAAAAGGCGATGGAGAACGAGCGCGACCGCAAGTCGATGGCAGGCGTAGCCAAGCTCGCCCGCGAGAAGGCCAAGAAGGTCAACCTCCACAATAAGAAGCTGCTCGACTGCCGCATACACCTCAACGACCCCAAGGGTGACGAGGAGCTGAAACGCGCCTCCTCGATCTTCATCACCGAGGGCGACTCGGCCGCCGGCTCGATCACCAAGATCCGCGACGTCGCCACCCAGGCTGTGTTCTCGCTCCGAGGCAAGCCTAAGAACTCTTACGGCGTCCCCGCAAAGATTCTCTACGAGAACGACGAGTTCAACCTCCTCCAGGCCGCCCTCAACATCGAGGAGGGGATCGACGGCCTGCGCTACAACAATGTCATCATTGCCACCGATGCCGACGTCGACGGGATGCACATCCGCCTGCTGCTCCTTACCTTCTTCCTCCAATTCTTCCCGGAGATGATCAAGCGCGGCCACCTCTACGTCCTCCAAACCCCTCTCTTCCGCGTCCGCAACGCCAAGACCGCCAAACGCAACGGCCGCCGCAAGGGCGACGTGCAGGAGGAGACCTACTACTGCTACACCGACGAGGAGCGCATCGCCGCCATCGAGCGCCTCGGCGCCAACGCCGAGATCACCCGATTCAAGGGTCTCGGCGAGATTTCGCCCGAGGAGTTCCGCGGATTCATCGGCCCCGACATGAGGGTCGACCGTGTGCGCCTGCGCAAGGAGGATGTCGTCGACGAACTGCTCGAATTCTATATGGGCAAGAACACGATGGAGCGTCAGAACTTCATCATCGACAACCTCGTCGTCGAAGACGACACCCACCTCGACGAAGACGCACCCCTCCCCGCCGAGAATCTCTGATTACACATATATAATATAATGAGCAAGACCTCGCCCGAGCGCACCATACTCTTTGCCGGGTCGTTCGACCCCTTCACCCGCGGCCATCAGTCGCTCGTGAGCCGCGCACTCCCCCTTTGCGACAGGCTTGTGATTGCCGTCGGCCACAATTCTTCCAAGGCCGGTGGCGCCGGGGTCTCCGAGCGTCTCCGTGCCATCCGCGCCCTCTATGCCTCCGAGCCCCGCGTCGAGGTCGTGGCCTACTCGGGCCTCACCGTCGACGCCTGCCGCGAGCATGGTGCGGGCTGGATGCTCCGCGGCGTCCGCTCCGTGGCCGACTTCGAGTACGAGCGCAACCTCGCCGATGTCAACCGCACCATCTCGGGCATCGAGACCCTCATCCTCTTCACCCTCCCCGAGCTCGCCGCCGTCTCCTCGTCGGTCGTGCGCGAGTTGCGTGCCTACGGGCACGATGTCTCACCCTTTCTCCCTCTCGAACAATGAAAAAACTCCTCTATTCAATACTCCTTGCCGCGGCCCTCGTCGCTTCGGTCACGCTGCGTGCCCAGCTGCAGCTCCTCGACCCCGCGCGCAAGGTTGCACTCGCCGAACATATCATTGCCAACTACTATGTCGACCCCATCGACACCACCAAGGTTGTCGAGGAGGCTATCAAGGCGATGCTCAAAACCCTTGACCCGCACTCGCTTTACAGCAACGCCGAGGAGACCCGCAGCCTCAACGAGCCGCTCGAAGGCAACTTCTCCGGCATCGGCATCCGCTTCCAGGTGATGCAGGACACCGTCTATGTCGTCGAGGTCATCGGCGGCGGCCCCTCCGAGCGTGTCGGCATTCAGCCCGGCGACCGCATCCTCTCGTGCAACGACACGGTCATGGCCGGCGTTTCGCTCAAAAATCCCGACATTCTCCGCCTTCTCCGTGGCCCCAAGGGCTCGCTTGCTGTCCTCAAAGTCGCCCGCCGCGGCAGCTCTTCCACGCTCGAGTTCCGCGTCATCCGCGATGATATCCCCATCTACTCCATCGACGCCTCATACATGGTCAACGACTCCGTGGGCTTCGTCTCCATCGCCCGCTTCGGCGAGACCACGGCCGACGAGCTCCGCGAGGCTATGGCCAAGCTGAGATCCTCGGGGATGCGCCACCTCATCATCGACCTCTCCGACAATGGCGGCGGCTACCTCCGCTCGGCCACGGACATCGCCTCGATGTTCCTGCGCAAGGGTGATCTCGTCGTCTACACCGAGTCGCCCAAGGGTGGCCGCAGCGAATTTGTCAATGATCGCGACGGCATCTTCCTCGACGGACGCCTCGCCGTCATCGTCAACCGCAACTCCGCCTCCGCGAGCGAGATCCTCGCCGGGGCCATCCAGGACAACGACCGCGGCGTCATTGTCGGCGTCCGCTCCTTCGGCAAGGGCCTCGTTCAGCGTCCCTTCCCGTTCCCCGACGGCTCGATGATACGCCTCACCGTCTCGCGCTACTACACCCCAGCGGGCCGCTGCATCCAGCGCCCCTACACCGACGGCGACGACCCCGACTACCGCAACGACATCCTCCACCGCATCGAGAGCGGAGAGCTCACCTCGCGCGACTCCATCCACTTCCCCGACTCGCTCCGTCGGCGCACTGTCCGCCTCGGGCGCACCGTCTACGGCGGCGGAGGCATCATGCCCGACCTCTTTGTCCCGGTCGACACATCCTATTACACACCCCTCCTGCGCGACCTCATCGCCCGCGGAACCCTCAGTGGCTACGCCGTCCAGTACGTCGACGACAATCGCAAGGCCCTCCTTGCCCGTTACCCCGAAGAATCCCGCTTCATCAGCGACTTCACCGTCACCCCCGAACTCCTTGACGGCCTCCTCGCCCGCGCCGATCGCGACAGCATTCCCCGCGACAGCGCACAGCTCACCCGCTCCCTCCCCGTAATCGAAGCAAACATCAAAGGCCTCATAGGGCGTGACCTCTACGAC
>CAMWXQ010000054.1 GCA_947178235.1 uncultured Muribaculaceae bacterium | reverse complement strand
TCAACAAGGTCCTCGACAAGATTCCCGGCATGGACCGCCTCGAAATCGATGCCGAGGGCTTGAAGAAGAAGTTCGGCCTGCTCGGCGAGCCCCTCTTCCTCGGTGTCGTCGTCGGCATCGTCATCGGCTGCCTCACCTGCACCACCGGCACCGAGCTCGTCGACAAGATTCCCTACATCCTCGGCCTCGGCATCAAGATGGGTGCCGTCATGGAACTCATCCCCCGCGTCACAGTCCTCTTCATCGAGGGTCTGCGTCCCATCTCCGAGGCTACACGTCAGCTCATCGCCCGCAAGTTCAAGGGTGCCGACGGCCTCAACATCGGCATGACCCCCGCGCTTGTCATCGGCCACCCGACCACCCTCGTGGTCTCCATCCTGCTGATCCCCGTGACCCTTGTCCTGGCCGTCGTACTCCCCGGCAACCAGTTCCTCCCCCTCGCCTCGCTCGCGGGTATGTTCTACATCTTCCCCCTCGTGCTCCCGTACACCAAGGGCTCCGTGGTCAAGACCTTCATCATCGGCCTCGTGGTCCTCACCCTCGGCCTCTACATGGTCACCAACCTCGCCCCCGCCTTCACCCTTGCCGCCAAGGATGTGTATGCCGCTACGCAAGACGCCGCCGTGGCTATCCCCGCAGGCTTCGAGGGTGGCAGCCTCGACTTCGCTTCGAGCCCCCTCGCATGGGTCATCTACCAGTGCACAATGGGTCTCAAATGGATCGGCGCAGGCCTCCTCGTGATCCTCACCCTCGTGACCGTTATCTGGAACCGCGTCCTCATCATCCGCAATCAGAAGGCAATGGCAGCCAAGGGCGCCGACACCATCCAGACCACAGAGTAATCCCCACCAAACTACTAAAATTCATTCTGAGAAATGAAAAAAATATTCCTTACAGTTTCACTCGCACTCTCAACCATCGCAGCCATGGCTCAGACCAGCTATACAGTGCAGCGCGCCTGTCACCCCGACGACGTCAAGCACTACGACACCGCCCAGCTCCGTGACCGTTTCGTCATGCCCGAGGTGATGTCCGAGGACAAGATCACCCTCACCTATTCGATGTACGACCGCCTCGTTTACGGTGGCGTGGTGCCCGTGTCTAAGACCGTGGCCCTCGAAACCATCGACCCCCTTAAATCCGAATACTTCCTTGAACACCGCGAGCTCGGCGTCGTCAACACCGGTGGCGACGGTGTCGTCACTGTCGACGGCAAGGAGTACGAACTCAGCTTCAAGGATGCCCTCTATGTAGGCCGCGGCAACAAGGAGGTGACCTTCCGCTCGAAGGACGCAGCCAACCCCGCCAAGTTCTACCTCACATCGGCCAACGCACACAAGGCTTACAAGACCCAGCTCATCACCATCGATGGCCGCAAGGGCTCGCTCAAAGCCAATCAGATCAAGGCCGGTAGCCTCGAAGAGAGCAATGACCGCGTCATCAATCAGCTCATCGTCAACAACGTCCTCGAAGAGGGCCCCTGTCAGCTTCAGGTCGGCCTCACCGAGCTCAAGCCCGGCAGCGTCTGGAACACCATGCCTGCCCACACCCACGACCGCCGCGTCGAGGCTTACTACTACTTCAATCTCCCGAAGGGGAACGCCATTGCCCACTTCATGGGCGAGCCCCAGGAGACCCGCGTCATCTGGCTCCACGAGGGCCAGGCCGTGATGTCGCCCGAGTGGTCGATCCACGCCGCCGCCGGAACCTCCAACTACATGTTCATTTGGAGCATGGGTGGCGAGAACCTCGACTACACCGACCAGGACAAAATCACCTACCTCGAAATGAAGTAAGGTTGAGAGTTTAAAGTAGAAAGTTGAAAGTCCGGCGACCGACCCCCATTACGGGTGTTTTGTCCCAGCTCCGGGATTCATCCCGGACTTCTCAATTCCAATACAGATGAACCCGATCCGACAGATTATCCGACATTCAGCCTACACGGCTGAGGTGGTCATCGAGAACCCCTCGATTGCCACCTCGGCCCGTGCGGGCCACTTTGTCATGATTAGGTTTTCGGAGGAGTACCCCCGCATACCTTTCACAATCGTGGACACCGACCCCAAGGCCGGTACATTCACCATCATCATCCACAAGGGAGCCCGTCTCACCAAGGTCATCGAATCGCTCGAAGTCGGCCGTGAGCTCCCCAATCTCCTCGGCCCCCTCGGCCAGGCATTCCCCATCGAAAATTACGGCAACGTCCTCTGCATCGGAGACGGCGAAGGCTTCGTGCCTCTGCTCCCCGTGATGAAGGCCCTCAAAGAGGCCGGAAACACAGTCGTCAGCGTCCTCTCCGAATTCACCGAGCGGACATCATGTCTGCGCGGCAATGCCGAGCGTTATGCCGACCGCATACTCCACTCCGCCTCCAAGGAGGAGGCCGTCGCCATCACCGAGTCCCTCGCCGCCGAGGGCAATGTCGACCTCGTGGTTATCACAGGCCCGACCGATATGCTCAGCCTCATTTCCGAATCAACCCGCCGTCTCGGTATCCCGACCAAGTGCATACTCAATATGATCATGGTCGACGGCGTCGGCATCTGCGGCATCTGCCGTGTGCTTGTCGGAGGCGAGCGCAAGCTCACCTGTATCGACGGCCCGACCTTCGACGCCCACCTCGTCGACTTCGACCAACTCTGCAACCGCCAACGCAACTTCGTATAACCGCCCATGCTGAACTTCAAACGTCCCCTTACCCCCGAAGAGCTCACTTCGCGTGACGCCGAATGGCGCGAGGAGTTGCGCAAGGCGATTCCTCAAAAAGAGCGTACCTGCGTACCCAGGGTCGAGATGCCCGAGATTCCCGCATCATACCGACTGCATACCCAGAAGGAGGTCAACCAGGGCCTCTCCACCGAGCAGGCCGTCCTCGAAGCTCGCCGCTGCCTCGACTGCCCAGACCCCGGGTGCATGAAAGGTTGCCCCGTGAGCAACTATATCCCCGCCTTCATCAAGAACATCGAGCGCCGACACTTTGCCGATGCCCTCGATGTCCTCTCGCTCACCACTGTTCTCCCCGCTGTCTGTGGCCGCGTCTGCCCGCAGGAGAAACAGTGCGAGGCAGGGTGCATATATAATAAGTTGAAGAAGCCACCCGTAGCCATCGGGGCTCTCGAACGTTTCGTGGCCGACTTCAACCGCGAGATGGAGTGCCAGGACAAGCACGAGAAGGCACGTCCCTTCACCATGGCCAACGGCAGTCCCTTCTTCGCCGGCATCAAGATTGCCGTTGTCGGCTCCGGCCCCTCGGGTCTCGCCTTCGCGGGCGACATGGCCAAGCGCGGCTATGACGTCACCGTCTTCGAGGCTCTCGACCGCCTCGGCGGCGTACTCAAATACGGTATCCCTGAATTCTGTCTCCCGAAGGATGTAGTCAATGCCGAGATAGCCAAGGTCGCCGATCTCGGCGTCAAGTTCGAGAAGAACACCTTCGTGGGCACGACCCTCACGTACAATGACCTCCAAGCCCGCGGTTTCAAGGGCATCTACGTCGCCACAGGTGCCGGCAAGCCCCGTTTCATGGGTATCCCCGGCGAGTACCTGCCCGGCGTTATGACCGCCAACGAATACCTCATCCGCTACAACCTCCTGCGCAACGACATCTATGGCCAGAACGTAATGTCGCTCAACCGCAAGCGCGTCGCCGTCATCGGTGCCGGCAACACGGCCATGGACGCTGTCCGCGCCGCGCTCCGCTTCGGTGCCGAGCGAGCCATGATCGTCTACCGCCGCGGCGAGGACGAGATTCCCGCCCGCGCCGAGGAGGTACGCCATGCCCGCGAGGAGGGTGTCGAATTCCTCACTCTCCACAACCCTGTCGAGTACCTCGCAGGCCCCGACGGAACTCTCCGCGCCATGCGTCTCCAGAAGATGGAGCTCGGCGAGCCCGATGCATCTGGTCGCCGCGCGCCTGTCGAGATTCCCGGTGCCATCGAGGAGGTCGAGGTCGACCTCGTCATCATCTGTGTCGGATACCTCCCCAATCCCCCCGAACTCAAAGCCGGCCTCGACATCTCCGGCAAGGGGAAGATTGTCGCTGACCCCGGCACTGGCGAGACCAACCAACCATCCATATATGCCGGAGGCGACATCGTCCGCGGCGCCGCCACCGTCATTCTCGCCATGGGCGACGGACGCCGTGCCGCACAGGCCATGTCCGACGCCTTCGCGACACTCATCTCCAACACTACCCTCGGATAAACAAATCATCTTTACTAACCCCATAATCTAACCCTTAAAACTTACATCTCTATGAAAGTTGTTACCTTAGGCGAGATCATGCTCCGCCTTTCCCCCGCCGGCTGCAAGCGCTTCGTCGAAGTTGACGCATTTGACGTCATCTGGGGCGGCGGTGAGGCCAATGTGGCCGTGTCCTGCGCCAACTATGGCCTCGACGCCTACTTCGTGAGCAAGCTCCCCAAGCACGAGATCGGCCAGGCTGCCCTCAACGCTCTCCGTCGTTACGGCGTGAAGACCGACCATATCGCCCGTGGCGGCGACCGCGTAGGCATCTACTACTGCGAGACCGGTGCCTCCATGCGCCCCTCCAAGGTCATCTACGACCGCGCCAACTCGGCCATCGCCGAGGCTGATCCCTCCGACTTCGACTTCGACGCCATCATGGAGGGTGCCGACTGGTTCCACTGGAGCGGCATCACCCCCGCCATCTCCGACAAGGCTGCCGAGCTCACCCGCCTCGCCTGCGAGGCCGCCAAGCGTCACGGCGTCACCGTCAGCGTCGACCTCAACTTCCGCAAGAAACTCTGGACCTCCGAGAAGGCCCAGTCCATCATGCGCCCCCTCATGAAGTATGTCGATGTCTGCATCGGCAACGAGGAGGACGCCGAACTCTGCCTCGGCTTCAAGCCCGACGCAGACGTCGAGGGCGGCGAGACCAACGCCGAGGGCTACAAGGGCATCTTCGAGGCCATGGCCAAGGAGTTCGGCTTCAAGTATGTCGCTTCGACCCTCCGCGAGTCCTTCTCCGCTACCCACAACGGCTGGAAGGCCATGATCTATGACGGCAAGGAGTTCTACGAGAGCAAGCGCTACGACATCAACCCCATCATCGACCGTGTCGGTGGCGGTGACTCCTTCTCCGGCGGCCTCATCTACGGCCTCCTCACCATGCCCACCCAGGGCGAGGCCCTCGAATTCGCCGTTGCCGCTTCTGCTTTGAAGCAGACCATCCCCGGCGACTTCAACCTCGTAACAGTTGACGAGGTCAAGGCTCTCGCCGGCGGCTCTGCCAACGGCCGCGTACAGCGCTGATCCACGCTGACCTGAAATAATCAACCGCCCGCAGAAACCATCAAGTTCCTGCGGGCGGTTTTGTCATTGATTGCCCCGGGGATTCATCCCCGGGCCATGGGCTTTTACTTGCGTATCGTGGGGTTGTTGGCACGCTTGATGCGGGTTATCTTGTGCATCTTGCGGGCGGGAGCGTGGAAGGGAGGATAGATCGACCACTCGGCATCGTCATCGGGATAGAAGTTGATGCGCAGTGTGGTCTTGCCGCCGTCTTGCGACTTGGCATAGATGAGGATCGAGTTCCACTGCTCGGCTACCTCGTTGCTCTCGAAGGTGTACTCGCCCATGGTGTTGATGGCGTTGGTGATGTCTGTCGCGTCGCCGCCCATCGCCACTTCGGGATAGGTGTAACCCATGTTGATGCGGTCGTCCACGAAGTTCTCGCTGCAAAGGCGGACGTATGCCTCCTCGACGTTGCTCGGGTTGATCTCGAAGTTGACCTTCACATGACCGGCACCCTTCTCCTTCGAGAAGATGGTGATTGTGGGTGCATCGCCTGTTTCGCCGTTCTCGTAGTTGAATACGAACGACTTCTGCTGCATGTTGCCCTCGGCGTCATACGCGCGGACATACATGATATACTCTCCGGGATCATAGACGGGCCATGTGGCGTTCTCCACGTCGGGCTCCATGTCGCCCGTACCTGCGAGGAACTCCATCGACCAGTTCTGGCCGAAGGTACCCATGAGATAGTCCATGCCGTAATACTGCTCGTAGGCCTCCATGCTCTCCTTCATGCCCCAGCATGTGCGTACATAGAGGATTTCAGGGCTGCCGGTGAAGTCGAGCACCATGCCGTACTCGGAGATTTTGTTGAACTGCACGTCGAGGTTGAGGTCAACGGTCGCGGGTGCCTCCGTCTCGAGCTCGGTGAATGCGAATGTCTCCTTGGGCTCGGTGGTCTCGGGGTCAACCTCCCATGCGCAGAGGTAGTATTTGGTACCGGGGATTACGCTGAAACGGTCAGCCTCCGAGTAGTTGTCATAACGCTCGAAGTCGTTCTGAGTGAACTTCTGTGTCCCGATGCCCACGAATGCGTTGTACGAGAGTGTGTATTGGAGGCACATCAGCTTGCTCTCCTCGTCGAGGTCATCGAGAGCTTCGCCGAACATATCCATCGCCGTGTAGTTCACGTCATAGTAGGAGAGGAGATTGTGGGCGTAGGCCACATCGCCCCCTGCCGTGTTGACGGTGTAGGTCACGGTGTTCTTGCCGACATTGTTGACGGTGAGCCAGAGTGCTTCGTCGAGCACGTCATCGGGGAGATTGAAGGTTATATAGTCCACGGCATCGACGTTGTACTTCGAGACAACGCGGTTACCCTTGACCAGGTACATCGTTTCATCGGCTGCCGAAGCCCCGAGGGTCACGAGTGCCAGTGCGGCGGCCATGATGGTCTTCTTTGTCATATCAGATATGTTGGGGATGGGTTAGTTCTTGATTATTTTGACTGATTTGTTGTTGGCGGTCACGACATAGAGACCCGCGGGCAGACCTGCGAGGTTCACGGTGGTGAGTCCTTCGGTGGCCGAGGCTTTCACGACTGTTGAGCCTTTGAGGTCGAACACCGTCACGGCATCTCCCTCATTCAGTCCCGAGATATTCACGATGTCGGTGGTGACGGTGGGCCATACAGCAATCTCTCCCTCGGTGGTGAGCTGCTTCACGGCGTTCCACTCGGCTCCGATCAGCACACGGTCGATGGCCGAGTAGTCGAACGTCTCGTTCGTGCCACCCGCGCTCATCAGTGTCAGAGAGCTCGGGCCGATCTCGATGCGGGCCACATCGGCCAGGAGTTCCTGGCGCTGGCTCCCGTCGGTCCCGATCACCACCACTACTTTCTCCG
>CAMWXQ010000053.1 GCA_947178235.1 uncultured Muribaculaceae bacterium | reverse complement strand
AGCCTATGACGAGTGGTGTCTCGGGCAGATCGCAGGATTCCTCGGCAAGGATGAGGAGGCTGCCTACTACGACGAGCGCTCGCACAACTACCGCAACATCTTCAATCCCGAGACACGCTTTTTCCACCCGAAAGACTCGAAGGGGCGTTTCGTGACCCCGTTCGACTACCGCTATCCCGGCGGCATGGGCGCACGCGAATACTATGGCGAGAACAACGGATGGGTCTACCGCTGGGATGTCCCCCACAATATCCCCGACCTCATCAAGATGATGGGTGGCCCGCAGGCGTTCAACAACGCCCTCGACGAGATGTTCAACGAGCCGCTCGGCAAGAGCAAGTTCGAATTCTATGCCCAACTCCCCGACCATACGGGCAACGTCGGCCAATTCTCGATGGCCAACGAGCCGAGCCTCCATGTCCCCTACCTATATAATTATTCGGGTCAGCCGTGGAAGTCGCAGAAGAGAATCCGCTCGCTGCTGCGCCAGTGGTTCCGCAACGACCTCATGGGTGTCCCCGGCGACGAGGATGGCGGCGGCATGTCGGGCTTCGTGGCCTTCTCGATGCTCGGTTTCTATCCCGTGACCCCCGGCCTCCCCTCGTACACCATCGGCTCGCCGATGTTTGACCGCGCCGTCATCCATCTCGACAACGGCAAGGACTTCGAGATCCTCGCCCGCGGCAGCTCGGACCGCAACAAGTATATCCAGTCGGCCAAGCTGAACGGCCGCGACCTGGACACCCCGTGGTTCAAGCACGAAGACCTCGCGCAGGGCGGCAAGCTCGAATTCGTGATGGGCCCGACGGCCAACCACGAGTGGGGCCGCCACGCAGACCTCGCCGCCGAAGTCATGGCGCAGCTGCTCGGAGAAAGATAAAAGATCACACCAACGATGTAGGGACATGCCTCCGGCATGTATGCTCAGTGATACGTCAACATGCCAAAGGCATGTCCCTACAATGAACTCCAAACCAACGACCAATGAAGAAAACTCTCATCACCCTGCTCCTCCCCCTGCTCGTCGCGGGATGCTCGTCGCGCAAGACGGCGATGACGACCTACGACAGCTATCGCGGGCTCGCGATGGCCGGCTACCAGGGGTGGTTCAGTGCCGAAGGTGACGGCGAAGGACGCGGATTCTACCACTACAACGGCCACAACGGGTTCCGCCCGGGATCGGCCAAGGTAGATATGTGGCCCGACGTCTCGGAGTACGAGAAGACCTACCCGACCGAGTTCCGCATGGCGGACGGCTCGGCTGCGCGGGTGTTCAGTTCCTACGATCCCTCGACCGTCGACACCCATTTCAGATGGATGAAGGAGTACGGGCTGGACGGAGTCTTCATGCAGCGGTTCGTGAACGAAATCAAGAGTCCCAAGGGACGCGCGCACTTCAACGCCGTCCTCGCCTCGGCCATGGCCTCGGCCAACCGATACGAGCGTGCCATCTCGGTGATGTACGACCTCAGCGGCATGTCGCCCGACGACGGCGGGATCGTGCTCGACGACATCGGCGGGATAGCCAAGGTCTACCATCTCTTCGACCACTCGGCCAACCCCTCGTACCTCTACCACAACGGCCACCCGCTCGTGGCCGTGTGGGGCGTGGGCTTCAATGACGGTCGACGCTACTCGACGGCCGACTGTGCCGAGATAGTCCACGGGCTGAAAAGCCTCGGATACTCGGTCCTCATAGGTGTACCGACCCACTGGCGCGAGCTCAACGGCGATACCCTCGACGACCCCGCCCTCCACGACCTGATCCGCGAGTGTGACGTCGTGATGCCGTGGTTCGTGGCGCGCTACACGCCCGACACCTATGCGGCGTACAAGGGTCTGATCGAGGCCGACGCCGCGTGGTGTGCCGAGTGTGGCGTCGACTATGCCCCGCTCGTATTCCCCGGCTTCTCGTGGAAGAACATGTACGGCCCCGACACCAAGCAGATCCCCCGGCAGAAGGGTCGGTTCATGGAGATGCAGATCGACCACTGTCTCGACAGCGGGGCCGAGATGCTCTACATAGCCATGTTCGACGAGATCGACGAGGGGACGGCCATCTTCAAGTGTGCGACCGAGGTGCCGGTCGACTCGATGGGCACCGTCTTTGTCCCCATCGAACCGGGTCTCCGCTCCGACCACTATCTCCGCATCGCCGGACGCGCGGCCAAGAGGCTGAAATCGCGACGGCGAAGCGATTAATTAACGCTTAATCCACCCACACAAAATCACCGCTGACAACCACCGCAAACAGTACCGACAAACCAAGAAACCACTCAGAACAGCCCCCAAGTGACTCAAAATTACCAAAATCAGTCAAATTTTATGTTCTACAACATATTTTAAGATTTTAATTGCCGATTAATCGCTCTATTCCCCAATGATTAATCCGCGCCCAATAATTTTGCCGTCACAACATCGGGAGCTACCAATCTCGAAACAATATTTTAACCAATAACCAACCTCAACATCATGAAAAAATTTACCCAAATGGCGGTTTGCCTGCTCGCAGCAGGAGCCATCACCGGTACGGCTTCGGCCAAGGACCTCTATGTGTCCGCTACCGGTAACAATGCCAACGACGGCCTGTCCGCCGCGACCGCCAAGAGAACACTCACAGCTCTCGATGCCATCATCCAACCCAACGACGTAGTCCACGTATCGGGTATCCTGGGCATGGACAATGAGGTACCCGCCGGCTTCAATCCCGGTGCAGGCTACGGAGCCAGCGACCTCAACGACCTGGGCGGCGTGTTCGTCTCGCACGATGCCGGCAAGAAGCTCGGCTTCAACCTCGCCTCGCGCGGCTCGCGCAACTGGAAGGGTATCACCTTCATCGGCGAGGATCCCGAGAATGACGGATTCTCCGGCGACGGCAAGTGGGGCCACTTCATCATCCGCGGCTCGGAGGACGGCGGCTACACCTTCAAGAACCTCTGTTTCGTCGACGGTATCTCGAACCTCGACGGCGGCACAATCTATATCAAGGACGAGGCCTATGTCAACTTCGAGAACTGCGTATTCCGCAACAACCATCCCGACTGGACCCTGTACACCCTCGAAGGTAACGCATGGAAAGGTAACAGCGGATCAAGCGAACGCGGCGGATGTCTCCGCACCGAGAGCAACTGTGTCGTCAACATCGACAAGTGTCTCTTCGAGAAGAACATCAACCGCCAGGGCGGCGCTATCCTCATCACCGGTACCGCCAACAGCAAGGACATCAATACCGGTGGCGTGACCATCACCAACTCGACATTCACCAACAACACCGCATTCTGCTTCGACGATCCCGCACAGTATGTCGACAACTCCAACGGCGCTGCCATCGGCATCTGGGCCCTCTACTCGGCCTGCTTCGTGAATATCGACCACTGTGTATTCGACTCCAACGTGACCTGGAACAACGGCGGTGCCATCTATATCCAAGACAACGTCAAGTATGGCCACTACTGCGACATCACCATCTCGAACTCGGCATTCTTCTACAACGAGTCCGAGCGCGGCGGTGCCCTTGAATACGCCAACTATGCGGACGGCCCCATGGAGCGCAAGGAGTATCTGACCAAGACCAAGAACGTCAACCTGCTCAACTGTACATTCGCCAACAACCACGCCCGCACCGACGGCGGCGCAATCCTCCTCTGGGGCGCCATGACCGACAACACCCAGCCCGACTATCCCAAGGATCAGTTCCGCATGGTCAACTGTACCCTCATCGGCAACTCGACTGACGGCAACGCCGGCCACGGCGCAGGCTACAAGGAGATGAGCCGCGCAGGCGACGGCGAGGCATTCGGCCAGATCGGCAATGCAGACCGCTACTTCTTCAACAACCTCATGGAGAACAACTATGCCCTCGAAAGCAGCGAGCTCTCCGACTTCACCACCCCCGAGATCTATGGCCACACCATGGAGAACAACTATGTAGGCCGTTTCGTGGTACTGGGCGGTATCTCGGTCGAGGAGTTCCTCGCAGTTGTAAACGATGCCGAGGGTGTGAAGGAAACCACCGTACACAGCTACTCGGGCGAGGAGCTCGGCGACAACTTCTTCCACGTCGCATCTGACCCCGTCGCCACCGCCATCTACGACATGTCAGGCTTCGCCGTTCCCGGTGTCGCTCTCCCCGACGGATCTCCCGCAAAGACCGGCGGCAACACCGAATACCTCGTTCACGCAGCCAAGGAGTATCCCGTTCCCAGCCATCCCGACGGCCTCTACTTCGTACGCTCCGGATATGACATCTCGAAGGCTGACGCCCTCGGCTTCGAGCGCCCCGAAGGGACCTGCGCAGTCGGCGCAGCCGAGTATGACGTGACCACCATCACTCCCTACATGGACGGCTCGATGGACCTCCCCTACCTCACCGAAGGTGGCGACTCCCAGCTCGCAATGACCCTCGCTCCCGGCAAGACCGTGAAGATCACCCGCAACGGTGACACCGTAGCCGCCGAGGGCGCCATGCTCGAAGCCTACACCATCGCCGGTGTCAAGGTTGCAGCCGCTGCCGAGACCCTCGACCTCTCCGCTCTCGCCGCAGGCGTCTATGTCGTGAAGGCCACCACCGCTGACGGCACTGCCGCAGTCAAGGTAGCGAAGTAATACCGAATCCCTCATACCCGTGTAGGCGGGGGACATGAGCCCCGCCGACACGTCACCACCTCCCCTCCGCTTACACACAGGTACAATACCGACAGGTAATAAAGATTGTTTTTGTTCGTTATCTAATAATCCAAACCAATTATACTCTATGCGATACCATTTGAAAACAAATGGCAACAGCCTCTGCCGCTTCCTACTGTGGGCGCTGTTGGTCATGATCTCCTCGGGGATAGCCAATGCCCAGAGCATCACGGCCTCCGGTACGGTCCTCGACGATGCCGACGAGCCCCTGGCAGGTGCCTCCATCATGGTGGTCGGCACCAAGAAGCAGGCCATCACCGACATCGACGGCAAATTCAGCATCTCGGTCAACCCCGGCCAGGTGTTGCAGTTCCGCTTTGTCGGCTGCAAACCTTTCAGCTACCAAGTCAAAAACTCTAAACCCATAACCGTGCACCTCGAAAGCGAGGACAATATGCTCAATGAGGTCGTCGTGACCGCCATGGGCATCTCGCGCGAGGCACGAGCCCTCTCCTATGCACGCCAGTCGGTCGACACCGAGAGTATGACCGAAGTGCGCGGCACAAGCCTCATGGATATGCTCTCCGGCAAGGCTGCCGGTATGCAGATCGTCTCCGGCGGCGGTCCCACCGCATCGACCCGCGTCGTACTCCGCGGTACCAACTCGCTCACCGGCAACAACCAGCCCCTCTACGTCATCGACGGCGTCCCCGTGATCAACAACAGCGGTGAGGACGGCGACCTCGACTACGGCAACCCCGTCAACTCGATCAACCCCGACGAAATCGAGAATATCGAGATTCTGAAAGGTGCGAACGCATCGGCCCTCTACGGTTCGGACGCCGCCAACGGTGTGATCCTCATCACCACCAAGTCGGCATCGAACAAGAAGGGTCTGGGCGTCACCTATGACTTCAACATGATGTTCGGCCACCTTTACAGCTATCCTACATACCAGAATATCTACGGCGCAGGCCAGAACTGCGGATTCCAGCGCTGGCAGGGTGTCAACTACTACGGCAACGAGAACAACGGCGTGAAGTTCGACCCGAACCTCCCCTACTTCGCATGGAGCCCCAACATGGCATCCCAAGACCAGCGCTCTTGGGGTATGCCGATGCTCGGTTTCGACGTCATCGGCCGCAACGGTCAGATGACCACCTACTCGCCCCACCCCGAGACCGTGAAGGATATGTACAAGACATCGACCATGATCACCAACTCGGTACAGGTCGAGAAGGTCTACCAGGGTGGATCGTTCCGTCTCGCGTACAGCAATGTACACAGCGACGACATCCTCGAAAATGTCAACAAACTGAACCGTAACAACTTCAACTTCCGCGGCACCGCCGACCTGGCCAAGTGGGCAAGCGTCGACGCCAACGCACGATACACCTACGAGAAGGTCGAGAACCGCGCCTTCCGCAACGCATCCAAACGTAACCCCCTCTACGTCATCGCCAACCTCCCCCGCGACGCGTCGCGCGAGGAGCTCATACCCTGGAAGAACGCAGACGGCACGGCAATGAACTTCCGCGGCTTCGTCAACCCCTACTGGGTAGTCAACGAGACCTCGAACGAGGACTCGAAGCACTGGTTCGTAGGCAACATCACGCTGAACATCAAGCTCCCCTATGACATCAAACTCCGCGGACGTGCAGCCACCGACGCACAGTTCTACGACGGATGGAACTTCGCCAACATCGGTTTCCCCGATGACCAGGCCTACAACGACGGCGAGTACCAGCGCTGGAAACGCCAGTGGATCAACAACAACTTCGATGTACTCCTCTCCTATGACAAAAAGTTCTTCCAGAACAAGCTGAGCGTATCGGCCAACGCCGGCGCAAGCTACCAGGACATCACCGGCTCGAAGATCAACTCGAAGGTCGACATCCTCCAATTCGCCGACATCAAGTCGCTCGCCAACAACAAGGGCCTCATGTCCTCTGTCGAGGAGTATGAGCACAAGCAGAAGCAGGCTGTCTACGGAATGGGCAGCGTGGGCTACGACAACTGGGCCTACCTCGACCTCACCGCCCGCAACGAGTGGTCGTCGGCACTCCCCACCAACAACAACAGCTACTTCTACTGGTCGGCCGGCCTCGGCATCGTCGCCAGCGACCTCTTCAAGCTCGATCCCCACGCCTTCCCATTCCTCAAGATCCGCGGCTCCTATGCACAGGTGGGTAACGACACCGGCTTCGACCGCCTCATCTCCGGCTACTACAAGGACGGCAACAACTACACCTTCAACGGCATCCCCTACTATGTAGGCGACCGTGTCCTCAAAACCATGGGCCTCAAACCCGAGCGTACACGCTCGTGGGAGATCGGTGCCGAGCTCCGTTTCCTCGACAACCGCATCTCGGTCGACGCAACCTACTACGACAAGGTCACCCGCGACCAGATCGTCGAGGCTGACGCCCCCCTCGCCAGCGGCTACGAGCGCGAAATCATCAACGCCGGCAAGATGTCCACCCAAGGTATCGAGCTGAACCTCCGTTTCGTCCCCGTCCAGACACGCCTCTTCACATGGACAACAGCGATCAACTGGTCAAAGAACAAGAACCGCGTACTCGAACTGGCCGAAGGTGTCGACCGCTTCGAGATC
>CAMWXQ010000052.1 GCA_947178235.1 uncultured Muribaculaceae bacterium | reverse complement strand
TTAGTTTTGTCTTTGTCTATATAACATCCCCCACCCCCGGATTGTTTGCACACCCCCGAATAAAATCTGTATGAAAACGTTTTGATGGCCCTGTGCTATGCCCAGAGTGGATTTTGCTCCCAATCTTTCGGGAATCCCATTGCCGTGACATCGACATTCGGATGGGCGATGATCAGTCGCTTGAAGTTCTCCTTGAACCTGTTGTCGGGGTGTATGGAGTTTTGAAGGTACAACAGGCAACATAATTGCGCATATAGTCTGTTGTTGGCGACTCCGGAGGTGCTGATCCATGCGCCATTGAGGCTCTGCGGGAGTTGTGGTTTTATAGGGAACACCCTGTTCCATGTCCTCGAATGGTGGGCGATATTGTTGCGTAGCGACACAGCACTTTTGCACCAACTTTCGAGAATCTTATGTTGGGGAAGATTGAACTCGCGTGCTATTCTCTTCAACAACTGCTTGTCGGACAGATTGCATAATATCCGCGAGAGCGTACCGAAGGACACGACCTCCAAAGATTTCCATGCCGGTGGCACCAGGGGGTGATTGTATTTCGAGAAATGCTCCTGTATGAAGTCCTCTTTGGAGCGGAATACCTCCTGTTGGATTCGAACTGCACATTCGGAGAAAATCTTCTTGTCCGCGAACAGGCCACGGTCGATTATCCAGAATGCCCCGTATGTGACGGAGAAATGATGGATCAGCTTGGATCTCAGAGCTATCTCGAAACTCTGTATTGCCGTGAAGAGCAATGCGCGCAGCTCCTTGTCGAAATAGTACAGATCGACCGCATTGTCGAATCGGCTGTTGGGTTTGAATATGTGTGTAGCCTTATCAAGCTCCATTGGACGCAGGTAGTTGGCCAAGCGGAAATAACTGATGTTTCTCAGTTGGCCGATAGCCTGCGTGTCGTCAGCGATTGAGAGTCCGCGGCTCCTCAGCATGGCCAATATGTCGGGGTAGTCTAATGGTCGGTTTATGTATTCCATGGTGTATAAAAAGCAAAAGTTCCACCCTGGTACGCATTGTTAGGAGGCGTGGTGGAAACTGTCGATGCAAAGTTAATCATTTTGCATCTTTTGGCCAAATTATTCAGCAATAATTTTTTGCGTGTATAGAGTGTGCGTACTGATGTGTATTCATTCTTCTGTGAGGGTGTCGGTTGGGGTGGGGGTGTCGGAGGTGAGCCATTTCGAGACGAGGGCGGTGTAGGCAGGGGTCTCCTTGAAGCGTTCGATGCGGGCGTCGAGTGTGTCCTGCAAGGCCACGGAGTCGCGGTTGAGGATCCATGACTGGAACTGGGAGAAGGAGATGTTGTCCGAGATGCGGATGTCGGGGTAGGTGTGGCTGAGGCTGCGGGCAACCTCCTGGTTGACGACGGCGCGCGGAATCTCGCCCTTGGCGGTGAGTATGACGAGCTGCTCGGCCGATGCCCCGGGATAGGTGGTGACGATGATGGTGTCGCCGATCTCGCGCGAGAGGTTTTCGAGCCTCTGTCGGGCTGGCGACCCCGCGGCCACCCATACCTCCTTGCCCGCGAGCATCAGCGGCGACGAGATGGTCGAGTCGCGCGTCACGAGCACCTGCCTGTCCGTGTAGACCGGGACGGTGAAGCGGTAGCTCTCCTTCTGCGACGCGAAGGCGGGGATGTCGGCCATCACGACGTCGAACTTGCCCCGGTCGAGGCAGCTCAGGGCCTCATCGACCGACGCCACGGGATAGAACTTGACCGGGAAGCGGTAGGCCTCCGAGAGTTCGCGCATCAGTTCGTAGTTGAACCCCCCGAGGGTGTCGCCGTGGCGGTAGAGCGACATGGGCGAGTATGCCACGCCGACGGTGAGGGTGTCCCCACCGGCATTGGTATATTTATATGTAGGATGTTTGGCGGCGTCCTTGTAGTATGTCACCGATGCCACGACGCCCACGGCGATGACCGCGAGTATCACGGCGAGCAGTCGGCGCATCCTCACGAGACGCCTTTGGTTTGTAAAGTCTGTCATACCCTTATAACAGACTTTTGGAGTTGAGAGTTCAGTTTATGAAATCCACCGTCACTCCCATCTGGAATCGCCTCGGGTTGAGGGGATAGTGGGGTACGGCGAAATAGTCGTTGTTGCCCAGCAGGCCCTGGTTGACGTGCGAGAAGAGGACAAAGAACCGCGCCCGCGAGAGCTTGAAGTCGACGTAGGCGTTCATGAATGGATAGTTGCCGCACTTCACCTCCTTCTGATTGCAGAACGACATCGTCGCAGGCTGATAGGAGGGCGCATAATAGCGTGTGTACCAGTCCACATCCACACCCATCTGCACGAGCAGGACGTGGGCGACCTTGAATTGGAGGAACAGATTCGAGTACACCGCGAGCTGTGGCAGGGGGATGACATCCTGGTTGCTCGACGTCTGATATATTATGGTGTTGCGCCAGTTCAGCGCCTTCCACCTCAGATTCTGGTCGAGGCGTGCGCTCACGACCTGCACGCTCCCGCCGTTCTGCACGGGCATCCCCGCCGAGTTGAAGTAGATGTGGTTCTGCACATTCTCGACCGCCGCCCCGATGCGTGTCCCCGTGTGGGGAATGGTCAGCGTCCCCCCCAGGCGCAGGCGTCGCGTCTTCCCGAAGTCATTCTGCCATATGAAGTGGTTCGAGACATAATTGTTCATGAGGTATGGGGCCGTCTGATTGGCAAACTTCCCGTAGGCGCGCAAGCTCACCGTGTCGCCGAGCATCCGTATGCGCGTCGTGATGCCGCCGTCGGCATATACCTCGCCCGCGGCTGCTCCCGCGATGCCCAGGCGTGCCGTCGCGTCATAGTTGAAGGTCAGACCCTGCTGCTTGGTCAGCTGCGCCCCCACATAGACCAGCTGCTCCGATCCACGGTGGGCCATCCGCTCCGCGAGGGGGTAGGGCGTGAGGGTCGCCGGGCGGTCTGGGCCCGAGAGTGGCATGGTGTCCGCCGTCTGATAGTACCGGCGCGCCTCGTGGGTGATGAACGCCGCCAGGCCCGCCTTGGCATACTTGTTGAAGCCTTCGAGCAGCGAGACGCCGAGCGTATTGCGCACCGCCGAGTAGCGGGTCACATCCTTGGTCAGATCGGTCGAGAAGTAGTGGTTCTCCCAGAAGTCCTCGTCCGAGCCGTTCGAGTTGCTGAACCTGTGTCGCCCGTCGGCATAGTCGAAGGTCCATATGAAGCTCGACACGGGCACATAGGTCCGCCTCACGATCGAGTCGGTCACTGAGTCGCGCTCGGTGTGCCAGAATCCGACCTTGTAGCGCTGATTGAGGGACAGTTCATTGCCGCGGATGCGCGAGTGGGCCGCATTGAGGTTGGTCGGGATGGTGCGCGGATTGATTTTAGATATGCCACCCTGCAACTTGGCCGGATCCGTGATATAGAGGTCGTCGGTGATGCCGCCGTTCTCCTTGTTTATCATATTGTAGGCGTTCAAGAAGGCCTGCATCTCATATCGGTCGCCGAGATACGACCCCTCGATACCCCACAGGATTCCCTTCGAGGCCTGGTTGTTGTACGATCCCTTGGAGTACGGATAGCTGAAATTGACCGCCACCTGTGCCTTGGGCGAGATGTTGCCCGAGAAGAGGAAGCGGAACCAGTCCTGCGCAATCTCGCGCCCGCCGCCGGTCGTGTAGCTCAGCTGGCTCATCGGGATGGCCGTGTTGTAGAACCTCACCTTCTCGGCCGACGGTATCCAGAAGCTCTTTGCGTCGTTGAAGAAGAAACGGCTCATCGGCTCGCGGTCCATGTACACCATATTGATCGCCTCCGAGGTCTGGTTGCCCGTGATGGCGAAGGCCGGCGAGTAGGCCGAGGGGACATATTGCTGGAATATATTATATGTGAGCGTGTCGAACTCTGCCGGTTCGCGGAGGCCGAGGGGTTCGACGAGCTTCCACGATGTCGACGGCACAGGCTTCGGGTCCGCCCCCGAGGCGGGCAGCGCGACACCCATGGCTACGGCGAGCCACGCAAGCACCGACAGTATCGAGTGATTCATTTTCATGACCGCAAAGTTAGTGATTTTTTCCCTATCCTTAGCCTTTCACGGCTCAAAATCAGCCCGAAAGAAGCGGGCACCTCGCATATAGGCACAAAAAAATTATCCGTCATCCCGACGAATAATCTTCTTACCTTAAATCTAATACCATGAAAAACTGCTACAAAGGTACAGCTTTTCTGACACTCACCAAAAAAATCCACCGAAAAAATCACAGGATTAACAAAGTTTAAGGGATTTGGCAGTTGTGGTTTTACAAATATGTAAAATGATTTATCTATCTTTGCATGGAATTAATAAGCGGCGTTGCAAAAACGCATTGGAGTAGGGACGCACGGCCCGTGCGTCCGCAACATAGAGGGTGGATAACATCCATATTTTGATGCGTTTAGGCTGCGGACGCTCGGGCCGTACGTCCCTACTCTTGGATGTTTTGCAACAATCTCAATGAATAACCCGAGTATTATGAGCGAAGTAGAACTTCTTTTGGTCACCGGCAGCGATAGCTGCACCATGTACACGATACAATTCCTCGCCGATGACAAGAGTGAATTTGAGAAATTCATATCGAAATTCAGACGGGATGCCGAATTGAATCGTGATTTCCAAGCGATAATGAGCTTCGTTGAACGAATATTGTCCAATGGAGCGCTTGAACGGTATTTCCGCCGAGAAGGTAAGATGAGCGACTCGGTGGTGGCTCTCCCTGTGCTGAAATCAAAGTTGCGGCTATATTGTCTTAGGCTTACGGACAAGATCCTTGTGCTCGGCAACGGAGGCGTCAAGACCAGCCGGACCTATCAGGAAGATGATACTCTGCGAGGGTATGTAATGGACTTGCAGAAGTTCGAGCGTCTTCTCAGGCAAGAAGCCCGCTCGGGTAATGTCGAGATTACAGAGAAGGAAATAATCACAGACAAAACTTTTGACATATGAGAACGGCTAACATAAATCTTCACGAAATCTTCGATGAAATACCGCGGGAGAGGAGAGAAGCTGCCCGCCTCTCATTCGCCATATCCGACAGACTTGATGCGCTCATGAAGGAGCGTGGGCTGAATCGTAGCCAGCTGGCCCATGCCCTGGGTAAGCGCCCCAACGAAGTGACGCGATGGCTCAGTGGAGAGCATAACTTCACGATCTCGACCCTTGCGATGCTATCGGCATTTTTCGACCAGCCGATGATCATGGTCTGTTGATCCCTCTCGGCCAATTAGACTAATTGGACCAGTAAGTCCAATTGGTTAAACACCAAGGGTGTGCCAAGTCCGAAAATCGGGACTTTGGCACACCCTTGGTGTTGGTGGGATAGTTTGTTTATTTCACTGGCACAAGGGTGTCGATTCGGTAGTCGCTCTCCGTGATTGTCTCGTTGCCGGTGTTGAGGTCTACCTTGTAGAATGTCGTCTTGCCGTTCTCTTCCTTGTAGAAGGTCACTTCGCCCTGCTTGATGTTGTTGATCATGGGCCAGGTAAGATACCCTCCTCCTTCAAAGGGGCCTTCGGCATAGACACGTTTATAATTCACCACGCCACCTTCGAGGGTGTTCGGGTTGAAGTACCAAGCCTTTTCGAACCCAATGGACCATTCGTAACCGTTATAGGTGAACGACTTGTCCTCGTGGGGGAAAATTATTACGTTGGTATCCCAGTCAGTTCCCTCATATGCGCGGTATTCGCCTGTCCTCTTGTTGACAGCGAGGAAATTGCCCACGATATAATAGTTGTCGCTCTCGTAGACGCGGGGAGCGTTGCGATGAAGATAATATCCGAGGGTGAAGTAGCTCTGGAAGTCGTATTGCGTATTGATCTTGAATATCTCGTCGCCCAACGAGAAGTCCGCATTGACTTTGTGTATCGTGAATTCTATGTCGCGGACATTGTCGCCGAGGTCCTTTGTTCGCGTTCTGGTGGCAATATAGTGGCCTGCGGTGCCGCTGTACCCGATGATTTCATCGTCATAGGCCGTCTTGTGTCTGAATATCTCGCCATTGGGCTTGATGATTGTGCATTCGTCGTATCTGTCATAGCCGGCATTCGCGGAAGTTACCATGATGCTGCCGTCGTTGGCAAATGTGACCCCGTCAAATCCAGCAACGATCCCCTCGGCGACAACTTTCAAGTTGATCCTGTCACCGCGTTCTTCGAGTTTGTAAAATGTCCCACAGAAAGTGATTATATGGACTTCTCCGTCGGGGCTGACAAAGTTCAGTTTACAATTGTCTTTTCCGTAGGAGTTTACATCCCTATATATATCCATGAGCTCGTTGTCTACTTCATCGCCGATGCCGGTCGGGACATAGAGGACCTTGCCGTCAGATTTGCGGATCATCAGGCTGACTGAGCCTTCGGGGGCCTCCGGTTCGTAGAATGGCCTTACTAAATAACAATAGCCATCAGCATCCACGAAATCGCACCACAAAAGCAGTGTGTAGAGTTCGAGATCCGCAATATAACGTGGTCTTACGGTGATGGCTACCTCCTTGGTGATGGTCTCGCCGGTCTCCTCATTGACGACTTCCGAGACCATTCCGATTGTCGAGACATTCCCGTCATCGTCGACTTTCAGCAGACCCGGGTCGACGAGGTCACCTGCGCGTGACGTGGCAGCGAGGCCCAACGCCTTGACTCTGTTGAGGTTGAGGCGGCTGAATTTGAGCGAGCCGTTGAGGCCGTTGGGGGCGTCACCCGAGCTCGAACATGATGTGGCGGCGACGGCCAGCAGGGGTGCGAGCACGGCGACAAGCCATTTGATATTTTTTCTCATGATTCTTGGTTTAGATTGTTCTAATCGCAAAGGTAAGAATTTTTTCCGGCTTATCAACTATCTAATACAGAAAAATTTCGGCCCGAAAGTTTTGGGATGTCGCGGAAAAACGCTACCTTTGCACCGCCATTACGAATCGACGCGTCCTACCAACGCAAACATTCAACCAAAACCCAATAGATTCACAGCAATGAAAGCAGACATCCATCCCTCCAGCTACCGCGAAGTGGTGTTCAAAGATATGTCCAATGACGAGATCTTCATCACCCGCTCCACTGTCGCTTCCAAGGAGACCATCGAAGTAGACGGCGTCACCTATCCCCTCGTGAAGCTCGAAATCACTTCGTCCTCGCACCCCTTCTTCACCGGCAAGCAGAAGCTCGTCGACACCGCAGGTCGCGTCGACAAGTTCATGAGCCGTTACGGCAACCGCAAGAAGAAGTAAAATTCCCAGACATCACCACGGATTTTTTTAAATATTACCTCCCCGGCATAGCGGCTATCGCC
>CAMWXQ010000051.1 GCA_947178235.1 uncultured Muribaculaceae bacterium | reverse complement strand
GTTGTAGATTGGTCCCGACCAGGCGATGTCGTTGACGCCGTATGTCTTCGCCAGTGCCCAGTAGGCGAGACGGCGCCCAACCTCGATCTTCTTAGGTGGATGGATGCAGTCGCGGTCGCCGATGTCGAGGGTGACGGCCATGCCCGTGTTGGGGACTTTCTGCATCATGCGCGCCTGGGCCAGACGGAGACGCGATACACCCTCTTTCTCCTTGCCGCCATAGCGGCCGTAGGGTGCGATCTGGACGTAGTAGAAGGGAATCTCGCCCAGCCCGAACTTCTCCCGCATGTCGGAGACGAATACAGGCATAAGGCGGTCATAGAGTTCGGGATCCGAGCTGTTGCTCTCGCCCTGGTACCAGAGCATTCCGCGGATGGTGTAGTTGAGCAGGGGCTCGACCATGCCGTTGTAGAGTACCGAGGGTTGCTGACGGGCATCGCGCACGGCGGGGTCATAGGCGCGGTCGAGGTGCGAGAGGTCGAGGCCTGCGGTGCGGGCGGCGTCGGGCGACATCCAGGGCTGGACGCGTGTGCCGCCGAGGTGGGCTGTGATGACGGCCACGGGGATGTCGAGGCGGCGGTTGATGTAGTCGGCGAAGAAGTATGCCGCGGCGCTGCATCGGCCGACATCCTCGGGGGTATGCTCCTTCCATGCGCCATTACAGTCGGCCAGAGGTGTGTGGCTGAAACAGTTGGTCACATCGAACATACGTATGGCGCGCCCGGGGTTGGCGTCGAGCATGACTTCGAGCGAGCCCTCGACCGGCTGACGGTCGAATCCGCGCACGGGCATCTCCATGTTCGACTGGCCGGAGCAGTACCATACCTCGCCGATGAGGACGTTGGAGACGGTCACCTTGCCGTCGGGGTCGGCGACGGTGAATGTCTGGGGCTCGGAGGTTGCCGCGGGGGTGGCGACCTTCACGAGCCATCGGCCATCGCCGTCGGCGCGGGTCTTGGACTTAGCCTTGGACCACGATGTCGTCACCGTGACCTCTGAGCCCGGGCGGGCGGTGCCCCACAGGCGGGCGTCGGTCTGCTGCTGAAGCACCATGTTGTCGCCGATGAGGGCGGGGAGCCTGACCTCCCCGCGGACCGTGCCACCGGCCAAGGCGAGAGCCAGGGCCGGGAGCAGCAGTCTGCACATAACCATCTTCATAATCTACTGTGCCGTTTTGCCTTAGAGTTTCACGACGGATGTAGCCTGTCCGGCTGCGGTCTCGGCGCTGATGACGCGGATGCCGTGGCCGAGCGAGGCGAGGGAGAAGTCTACCGAGCCCTCGGCCGATGCGGCGGTGCCGAGGAGGTAGCCCTCGACGGAGTAGACGCGTACAGTAATCTTGCCCTCGGCGGAGACGGTGAGGATGTCGCCGTCGACGGTGAGGTTGAAGTCACGCGAGGGAGCGGTCACGGGTGTAATGCCCGAAGTGCCGTAGGTGGTCTCGACCGAGCCGATCGAGTTGGTGGTGCGGGGTGTGCCGAAGCGGTCGGTTGTCACGCCGAACTTGGAGGCGAGCAGTGAGTCGTCACCCATGCCGATACCCTTCGAATCGGCATCCTTGAAGATGAAGGAGTTGTTCTCATCCGAGGGGATGATGCCGGCATAGTTAGCCTCGCCCTGCGATACATTGTCGGGAGAGATGTTGAACTGCGAGTGCTCATCGCATACGGGGACACCGCGCTCCTGACCGGCGGTCTCGTCCTGCTTAAAGGTGTGGAACTTGCCGAGGACAGAGCGTGTCAGAGTGATGTTCGCGCTCTTGGCTGTGGTGTACTCACCGGCGTGGATGTCGGCATACTCCTTGCTGTTGCCGGCGGTGTTGCCTTCGAGGATGGTGTTCACGAGGTTGGTCTTGATGTCCGAGCCCCAGAGCAGGATTGTGTTGTGATATGTGTTGCCGGTGCTGTGGTTGGCGGTGATGGTACAGTTGTAGAAGTTCAGGGTCTGTGTGGGCGAACCGTTACCGTCGTTGTGTACCCATGCCACGCTGCCGCATCCGCTGGCGGTGTTGCCCGCGATGGTACAGTTGATGAAGTTGTATTGGAAACCCTTCTGGCCGGCATTCTCGGCCACGAGCACGCCGCCGTGGTCCCTGGGAGCCTTGTTATCGAGGATGTCGCAGTTGCGCAGGGTGAAGTGCTGATTCTCAACGTTACCCCATGCGATCTGGAATGCGCCGCACTGGTTGTTGGTCGACTCGTTGCGGACGAACACACAGTCGTCACAGTCGAGCGAGGTGTTGACCATCGAGATGGCGCCGCCGCGCGAGTTGTTGTTTCCCTCTGCGGGGTTCTTGGCGGCCTTGTTCTCCTCGAAGCGCGAGCCTTTGGCTGTGAACTGCTTGGTGTTGTTCAGATAGATGGCACCACCGAGGAAGGCTTTGTTGTTGTAGAATGTACAGTTGGTGAGGGAGACGTCGCCGCAGTTCTTGAACCACAGGGCACCGCCGTTGTCATCCACCATACGCGAGGTGGTGTTGTTCTCAAATGTCACGCCGTTGGCCACAAAGTCGCCTCCGGTCATGGCGAACACGCCGCCAGCACCGTTGGCCGAGAAGTTGGCGAAGGTTATGTTCGCGAGCGAAAGGCTTGTCTTCTCGGTCTGCGCGAGGCGGGTGAGGCCACCGCCGTCGATGACGGCGTCGTCACCGAGACCCTTGATGGTGAGGAGGGTATAGTCTTCGAGGTCAAGCTCGTCCTCGACAGCGATGGTGCCGGAGACCATGACAGTGCCGCTGGCGGGCTTCACGGAGGCGACCGCCTTGTTCAGGGTGGCGAAGGGGGCATCCTCGGTGCCGGCGGCTGCGTCGCTGCCGGAGGCCGATACATAGGCTACGTCCATAGTGCCGGGCTCATGCTCCTCGACGGGGAGGGGATTGAGCTCGTCGTCGAGGATTTCGAGTACGTCGGTCTTCTTGTCGAGGGTGTAGAGGAAGGCTACGCTGAAATTGTAGAGGGGATAGGGCTTGCCGTAGATGACATTGCCGTCGGCATCCTTGGGCTCATAGTCGGGGCGCAGGCGGGTCTCGGTCTCGTGGCGCGAGTAGACATAGCTGCCGTCGGGATTCTTGGCGTCCAGGTCGACGTATGTGAGGGCGCTCTCATAGGGGTCGCTGTCGCGGAGGTTGCCGTGGCCTTGGAGATGGTTGAGGCCTGCGGGCTGGTTCTCGATCAGTGCGAGGGGGTCGCCGTAGGTCACGATGACTTTGCCTGTGAGGGGCTGGTCGAAGGTCATCACCACGTCGTCGCCATCGATAGTGATCGACTGGATGTTACGGCGGGCACCGCTGCCGTAGCCGTTGAGATATACGTTGAAGCCGTAGTTCTTGATCTTGGGGAGGAGATTGGTGTCGAATACCATCTGGCCCACGGGTACATAGTACTTGACGCGGATGGTCTTGCCGCCATCCTCGCGGGTGATGCGGCGGGGCTGCATAGCCACGACCTTCTCGCCGAGCACCTGGCTCTTATAATAGGCCTTTGCCAACATCTCGCCGAACCATCTGTAGCCGTTGGCGTCGAGGTGGCCGCCGCGGTCGGGATAGGGATAGGGGGAGCCGGCCATGATGATGTCCTCCCTCTCATTGGCGGCTTCGAGCTGAGCCATGGCGATTGTGAGGCGGTCGCGGACATACTGGCCGCCGGTCTGGTAGGTGATCCACACCGGAGCCTTGGCCTGACCGTAGTTGGCCATGATGTCCTGCTGCATGTTCTCCTTGAGCTTGATCATCAGAGCCTTGTAGGTCTTCTTGTCGGTACAGTTGTCCTCGCCGGCATTGAGGCCTGCATGGTTGTCCTTCACCGAGTAGTTGAACTCGCCCTGCATCCAGAAGATTGCGGGACAGGTGATGGCGTCATACCCCGCGGTGCGGCTCGCCTGGGCTGCCTGCTTTACGGATTCGAGGAAGTGGCCATAGTAATTGCGCTGGGTACACTCCTTGGAGAGCTCCTCGACGGCGGCGCCGCTCACACCCACCGATGTGGCGAGGATGTCCTGGTTCTTGCCTGTGAGGAAGGTGAGCTGCATGTGGTTGACCGCTCCGAGCAGGGGGCACTCGGCCACGGCGCCGCCGTTGCGCGAGTTGTTGTCGTGCTCACTGAAGGCTCCGCTCATGGTGCCGACGAGGGGACGGATCACCCAGTCACCCTTGCCGTTGTAGTTGTGGTCATAGCCGACACCGGCGTTGATCCAGATTTCGTTGCCTATCATATAGTTGCCGGGGACATTCTCCACCGACACTACGGGCCATGACTGGTGGCCGGTCGAGAGTGACTGGCCGTTGATGATGAACTGTTGGAGTTCTTTGGCCGAGAGTGACCACGATCCTGCGAGGAGGGCCGCTCCGACGATGCTTAGGATTTTTCTTTTCATTCGAAGATGGTATTGTTTTTGGTTTCTGCCCCGAAGTTACAACAAGGTCGGGGCTTCCGCCAAATATATCCCCTTTCTCGAATACGTCAATCATGGTTTCGGATTACGTCAATCATACTTCATATCTGAACCTCAGCGATTCACACCCAGCAACGGGTTGGAGAAGGGTTGCACTTAATTTTCGCTTAATTTTCGCTATATCAGCCATTATTGGACTGATTGTGGACTATCGGGGCTTGGGATTATGGAAGATAATCGCTATCTTTGCCCACCCATGGAATACTTCAACACCCTCGCCGCGCGCATCCTCGCGGCATTGCTCCTCGTCACGGCAGACTACCTCTATGCCACCCCGTCACACTCGTGGCTCCCGAAGATCGAGAACTTCGGGAGCGAGACCGGCTGCGGCGCCGCGACATGGAAGGTTGCCACCCTCGGCGACCGTACATTCTTTGCCGACGAGCGCGGCGTGCTCGCCTGCCACGGCGACCGATGGGAACTCTACCCGCTCCTCAACCGCGGCGAGGCGCGCTCCGTGGCCGTCGCCGAGGGGGAGGGACGCATCTACGTCGGGGGCGAGAACGAGTACGGCTACCTCGCGGCCGACCCCTGCGGACGCCTTCGGTACCACTGCATCTCGGACACCATGCCCCCCGCGATGCGCGACATCGGGAATGTTTTCGACATCTACCCCCTCGGCGACTGGACCATCTTCCGCGCCGACAATCTGATTCTGACCCTCGGTGACGGCGCCCCGGTGCTGACCCCGTCGCCCGACAAGATCCACTGCTCGGCCATGATGGGGGACGCCCTGTGGCTCGGCACCGCCTCGTCGGGGGTGCTCGCCCTCGCCGACGGGACCATGAGCGAGGCCGAGGGGTGCGCCCCCCTGCGCGGGAAGAGAGTGAGCGCGATGATACCCTTCAAGGACGGGATGCTCATAGCCACCGCCACCGACGGCATATACTACCATGACGGCAGCCGGCTGACCCGCTTCGAGACCGAGGCCGACCGCATCCTCGACGCCGACGTCGTCAACTGCCTCGCCACACAAGGCCACACCCTCGCCATAGGGACAATCAACAGCGGCATCGTCACCACAGGCCTGTCGGGCGAGGGGGCCAGGGTCATCAACGAGCTCTCGGGATTGCAGACCAACACGGTGATGTGCGCCGCCTTCGACGCGGACGGCAATCTGTGGGCCGGCCTCAGCCGGGGCGTCAGCCGCGTCGAGCTCATGCACCCCGTCTCGGACCTCTACCGCGCCCCCATGTCGTACGGCATCGGCTACTCGGCCCTCCCCGACGGCGACCGCCTCTATCTCGGCACGGACCGCGGCCTCTACCGTACGGCGTGGCCCGCCGTCTGCGACGGCTCGCACACCGAGATCTCGGCCGTCGGGGGGATTCCACCCGGGCCCGTATGGAAGATTTTCAGAGGCACCCGCGGTGAGATCCTCATGCTCCACGACAAGGGGGTCTACCTCCTCGGCACCGACGGACGCGCCGCGAGGGTCACGGGGCTCTCGGGCGTATGGTCGGCGGCCACCGCGGGCGCAGACCGATACCTCATAGGTGACTATGAGGGGGTCTCGCTCATGACCCGCGACGGCGGCGTGTGGAGCGCCGTCCCCGTCTCGGGCATCACCCGCGGGGCGCGCCACATGGCCTACGACCCCGCCACGCGGACGCTCACACTGCTCAACCCCACTTCGGGCCGGTCATCCTCCTACCGCCTCTCCGAGTCGCTGACCGAGGCCGAGGAGACCGAGGCGGCGGACACGGCCACGATGCCCGACAGTGAGATCGACATCACTGACCGATTCGCCATCCTCCCAGGCATCGACGGCTTCGGGCTGCGCGACAGGTCGCGCAAGGGGCGCCACAGATTCGTCTCGGTCGAGAAAATCACCGTCTTCCCCGCCGACACGGCGGTGTACGCCTCCTCGCCGTTCGGCACGCGGGCCATCCCGCGCATCAGTTACGGCGAGAACACACTGAGGATGGAGTTCGCCGCGGGAGCCTCTGGATTCGAGGGGCCCGTGATGTACCGCTGCCGCCTCGACGGCGACGAGTGGTCGGCCCCCACGCCGATAGGGATGAAGGAGTACACCGACCTGCGCGAGGGGCGGTATCTCTTCGAGGTCGAGGCCACCTTCGCCGACGGCACCGTCGCCACGGACAGCGTCGAATTCGTCATCCTCCCGCCGTGGTACCGCACATGGGTGGCCCTCGCGGTCTACGCCCTGCTCCTGTGCGCCCTCGCCATCCTACTCGTGCGGATCGAGAGGCGGCGCGTAATCACCCGCGAGGAACAGGCCGAGAAACGCCTCAGAAGCGAGATCGACACCCTCGAAAAGGAGAAACTCGACCTGGCCCTGCGCCACAAGAGCAGCGAGCTCGCAAACTCGATGCTCAACATCACCCGCAAGAACGAGATTCTGACCGAAATCAAGGAGGACCTCAAAGAATGTCTCTCCGCCTCGACCCTCAACCCCACCGACACGCGGCGCCGCCTCGCCGTGGTATGCAACAAGATCGAGGACAACATCAGCGGCGACGACATACTGCGGCGATTCGAAGAAGAATTCGACCTCGTGAACGACGGATTCATCAAGAAACTCGCCGAGAAACACCCCGAGCTGCGCCGCAACGAACGTCTCCTCGCCGCCTATCTCAAGATGGGCCTCTCGACCAAAGAGATAGCCCCCCTGCTCAACATCAGCGTCCGCGGCGTCGAAACCATGCGCTACCGCCTCCGCAAGAAAATGGGCCTCGAACGCGGCGAGAGCATAGCTTGATGGCCGAAGGCCATAGATGCCTCGAAGAGGATCCCCACGCGTCAGCCGCCATGGCCGAAGGCCATAGATGCCCCGAAGAGGCCCCCACGCGTCAGCCGCCATGGCCGAAGGCCATAGATGCCTCGAAGAGGCACAACACCCGAAGCCCCAGTGTGGGCGCAGCGAAGCGGAGACCTCACTGGGGACATCTATCCTATATTAACATCCAACCTCGCAGAGGTTGTACAGCACCAATATGATACGTCTGTGTGGTACT
>CAMWXQ010000050.1 GCA_947178235.1 uncultured Muribaculaceae bacterium | reverse complement strand
AGTCAAGGGTCTCGAATAAGTCTTATAAGTCGTATAAATCTTATAAGACTTATAAATCTTACTTATACAGGTAGCGCGTGATCGACCTTTTGGGGGTCTTCTCGAACTCCTCCTGGCGGATGGTGAGGTTCGAGATCTGCGAGTAGGCGGGGAGGTCGGCGTTGAGAGCCTTGATGTTCTCCTCCATGATTTCGCGTACCTGTGCGTCGGTGAGCTTCTGCGAGGTCGCACTCTCCAAGTCGGGGAAAATCAGTGCCGTCAGACGGCCGCCACCCGAGTCAATCACGAGGCTCTCGGCCACATAGGGCATATTGTTGAGCTTGTCCTCGATCTCCTCGGGATAGATGTTTTGACCCGAAGGGCCGAGAATCATGTTCTTGTCGCGGCCACGGATGAAGATGAAGCCCTCGGGGTCGACGTTGCAGATGTCGCCCGTGGTGAGCCATCCGTCTTTCAGCGCGCCCTCGGTAGCCTCGGGATTCTTGTAGTAGCCGAGCATGACGTTGTCACCCTTGACCTGCAAGACACCTGGCATCTGCGAGGGGTCGGGCGAGAGAACGCGGGCCTCCATGCGGTCGACGATGCGCCCGCAAGAACCCATCTTGTTCTCGTCCCACGGAGCGTAGGCTATGAGGGGGCCGCACTCGGTCATGCCGTAGCCCACGGTGTACTTGAACCCGATGCGGCGCAGGAAGCTCTCGACATCCTTATTGAGACCGGCGCCGCCGATGATGAGTTCCTGCAACTGGCCGCCGAAGGTCTCTTCGAGACGCGACTTGACCTTTGCTAGCAGCTTGTCGTCCACGAAGGGGACTTTGAGGAGTATCTTCATCAAAGGCTTCTCCAACATCGGGAAGACGCGTGTGCGGATGATCTTCTCGATGATGAGGGGCACGACCACGATTACCTTGGGCCTGACTTCGGCGAAAGCCTCGACAAGCACGCGGGGTGAGGGTGTGCGGGTGAGCACATAGATGTGGCATCCGTTGGAGAAGGGGCGGAGCATATCTATGGTGAGGCCGTACATGTGGGCCAAGGGGAGCATACAGACGACACCGTCGCCGGGGAATGAGGGGAGATGGTCGTTGCAGAAACGGAGATTGCTCCACAGGGATCGGTAGGGAAGCATCACACCCTTCGAGAATCCTGTCGAACCCGATGTATAGGATATGAGGCAGAGAGCCTCGGGATCAGGCTTGAAGAAGGAAACATCGTCGGGTGCGAAGCGGTCGGGGTACTCCTTGCCGAAGAGCTCATTGAGGTGCTTGCGGGTTTCGTTCAGTTTGGCCGAGCGGCTGAATATGAGCGAGAAGTCGTGCAGCGAGAGACAACCTTTCAGCGCGGGTATGCCGTCGGGATTGAGCGAGTCCCAATGGCTCTCGTCCATGAAGGCGAGCACGGCGTCGGCATGGACGGTGATGTGTTGTATATTGTCGGGCTTGAAGTCGGGGAGGATAGGCACGATGACGGCGCCGTATGTGACAGTGGCGAGGAAGGCTACACACCATGAGGATGAGTTCTTGCCACACAGGGCAATCTTGTCGCCGGGCTTCACTCCCGCCTCGCGGAACAGGATATGCAGTTTGGCAATCTTGCGGGCCACATCCTTGTAGGACATCGACGCGGGATGCGAGCCGAGATCAGTGAATGCGGGGCGCTCCCAGTTGTTTTTGAGTGACAGGGAGATATACTCGATGAGGCTCTCGCACGGAGGGAGTTTGGAGGTTTTTGTGATGGATGACATGTATGTTACTGAGTTATGTTTCGGAGTTAAAACGTCGTTATACGCATATAACAAACAACCGCCCCCGTATAGAGGGGCGGTTGTGTTAAAAATATTTAACCGACTTATGGCTGTATCAGTCCGAGCGCCTGAGGGAGCAGCGGACGCGCCGGGTCGAGTATATTGACGACGGGGTTCTTGGATAGCCAGAGCATCTGTTTCTTGGCGTAGACGCG
Organism: uncultured Muribaculaceae bacterium; assembly: GCA_947178235.1. Lineage (GTDB taxonomy): Bacteria > Bacteroidota > Bacteroidia > Bacteroidales > Muribaculaceae > Duncaniella. The sequence goes on along the minus strand of CAMWXQ010000050.1, from coordinate 5,486 downwards.
GGTATTCTTGGCTATGCGCGCAATGGATGTGTCGCGGTCCATCGTGCCGTCGAAGTATGCGAACATCTCTTTGAGCCCGACGGTATTGAGCGAGTTGAGGTGACGCATCGGGTAGACCCTGCGAGCCTCATCTTCGAGCCCCTGTCCGACCATGATACCGACACGGCGGTTGATGCGGTCAAAGAGGACTTCGCGCGTGTGCCCAATGGCCATCTGTATGATACGGAAGGGCCGCTCCTTTGTCTGTCCCGTGCGCAGGGTCGATGCGGGCACACCCGCTTCCATACATATCTCTATGGCATGGATTAGGCGGCGGTGATTGGATGGATCGGCCTCGGCGAGATACTCGGGATCGAGGCGGCGCAGAGTCTCGTGGAGCGCCGGGAGCCCGCCGTCGGTATAGATGGCGAGTGCCCGCTCGCGTACCTCGGGCGAGATTGTCGGCAGGGGGTCTATACCCTTAACAAGCGCGTCTATGTACATCATCGAGCCTCCACAGACCACTGCGTAGTCGCCACATCGAGCCCATATATCATCGAGGCGGCCGAGAGCCTGCTCCTCGTAGAGGGCTGCGCTGTAATATGCGTCGAGCGGAAGTATGCCGACAAAGTGATGTGGGACACGGGCGAGTTCATCGGCGGTCGGGGCGGCGGTGACAACGGGTATATCCATATAGATCTGCCGGGAGTCCGCACTGACTATCTCAGTGCCGAGACTCTCGGCAAGCTCTATCGCGAGTCCGGTCTTGCCGGACGCTGTGGGTCCTGTGACAACGACGAGTGTCCTCACTCGGCAGCTACGAGGCGGGCAATCTGGACGATGACATCCGTGGCCTTCTCCATCGAGGGGATGGGCACGAATTCAAAGCGTCCGTGGAAGTTGAGGCCGCCGGCGAAGATATTGGGACAGGGAAGCCCCTTGAACGAGAGCTGTGCGCCGTCCGTGCCACCGCGGATGGGGGTAACCTTAGGCTTGACGCCTGCCTCCTCCATAGCCTTGATGGCGATGTCGATGATGTGCATGACGGGCTCGATCTTCTCGCGCATATTATAGTACTGGTCTTTCAGTTCGAGCGTTGCGCATCCGGGGAACTCCTTGTTGATCTTGCGGGTGAGATGCTCAAACTCCTTCTTGCGGCGCTCGAAGCGGTCACGGTCGTGGTCGCGGATGATATAGGTGATGACGGTCTGCTCGACGGTGCCCTCGATGCCTACGAGGTGGTAGAATCCCTCGTATCCCTCGGTGTGTTCGGGAGTCTCCCAACGGGGAAGCATGATAGCAAACTGGGTGGCAACGCGGAGCGAGTTGAGCATCTTGTGCTTTGCGTAGCCGGGGTGAACGTTGCGCCCCTTGAAGGTCACCTTGGCGACGGCGGCATTGAAGTTCTCATATTCGAGCTCGCCGATCTCGCCGCCGTCCATCGTATAGGCCCAGTCGGCGCCGAAACGCTCGACGTCGAATTTGTGAGCCCCCTGCCCTATCTCCTCGTCGGGATTGAAGGCGATGCGGATGGGGCCGTGCTTGATTTCGGGGTGCTTCATGAGATAGTCCACGGCGGTAATGATCTCGGCGATACCGGCCTTGTCGTCGGCGCCGAGGAGTGTCGTGCCGTCGGTTACGATGAGGTCCTGCCCCTTGTAGTCGAGGAGCTCGGGGAAGTCCGCGGGTGTGAGGACGATGTTCTCTTTCTCGTTGAGGAGGATGTCGCCGCCGTCATACTTCTCGACGATGCGGGGCGAGACGTGACGACCGCTCATGTCGGGGGATGTGTCGAGGTGGGCGATGAATCCGACTGTCGGGACCTCGCGGTCGACATTGCCGGGCAGGGTGGCCATCAGATAGCCGTTCTCATCGAGCGAAATATCTTTGAGGCCCATCGAGCGGAGTTCTTTTTCGAGGTGTTCGGCAAAGACCATCTGCCCGGGGGTCGAGGGTGTGAGGTTCGTGAGCTCGTCGCTCTGTGTGTCGAACTTCACATATTGTAGGAATCTGTCTACTACGTTCATTATAGGGTTTGTATGGTATAGTTTTTCGGATTTGAGGGTATTCTTGATTTCAAGGTGCAAAATTACAACAAAAACCGGGCACGGACAATAGCCGGGGATGTGTTATACAACATCTTTTCAGATGTTTTCGGTCGAAAACTCGGCGTGCAGACGGTCGAAACGGGCCAGTGTGTCTGGCGAAATGCGGGCCATCGAGCGACGCACACGGTCGAGCGGCTTGCGGGCCATGTCGCCGCTCTTCGAATAGAACTTGTCGGCATAACAAACAAGCCTTTCGAGCAGTGTCTCGGGCATATAGTCGGCTGCGGGAATCGGGAGCTTCTGAGCCTCGACCTCGGCGGCGGTGATCCCGGCTCCCGTGTGTCGTTCTGCCACGCGTGCCCATGCCTCGGGGGCACCCTCGGCACGCAATAAGCTTGCCCCTACGATTCCGTGGCTGATATATGGGAGCGAGCCCGTGCAACCGATGTCGCGGGCATCGGTGAGCCAGATTCCGATGTCATGGAGCATGGCCGCTCCCCTCACATCACTGATTTCGAGCGGGAGCGCGAGGCGTTCGGCAATCTCGACGGCGAGATCGGCGACAGCCTCGCAGTGCTTCAAATAAATTGCCCGGCGGAGGGTATCCGCCGGGTAATACTTGTCGATTATTTCGTTATAGTCCATCGTACAGGGTTTCACTCGACGACGGTACACCATCCGTGGGTGTCGGGGAGATCGGCATACTGGATTCCGCGTAGGGTCTCGTAGAGCTTGGTGACGACCGGACCGGGCTTGCCATCCTTCAAGATCTGATACTGGATTCCTGTGTCGAGGTCATCGATGCGGCCCACAGGTGAGGCCACTGCGGCTGTGCCGACAGCGGCAGCCTCGTCGACTTCGGCGAGCTCCTCGACAGGGATGTGACGGCACTCAACTTTCATGCCCATATCCTCGGCGAGCTGCATGAGGCTCTTGTTGGTGATCGAGGGGAGGATCGAGTCAGACTTCGGGGTGATATACACTCCGTCCTTGATGGCGATGAAGTTGGCGGGGCCGCACTCGTCGAGGTACTTCTTCTCCTTGGGGTCGAGATAGAGGACCGCGGAGTAGCCGAGCTCGTGGGCGTGCTCGCCCGCAGCAAGGGATGCCGCATAGTTGCCGCCGACCTTCCACATGCCTGTGCCGCGGGGGGCGACGCGGTCATACTGGCGCATGATGCAGATGTTGGTGGGCTTGAAGCCAGTCTTGAAGTATGGGCCTACTGGGGATACGAGTATGATGAAAAGGTACTCCGAGGCGGGCTTCACGCCGACCTGTGCCGAGACACCGATTTCGAGGGGGCGGATATAGAGCGAGGCACCGGAGCCGTAGGGCGGAACAAAACGCTCGTTGAGCTTGACCACTTTCAGCACCATCTCGCGGAAGAGGTCTTCGGGTATGGGAGCCATGAGCAGACCGCGGGCCGAGTTGGCGATGCGGCGGGCATTCTCTTCGAGACGGAAGATTCGGATCTTGCCATCCTTGCCGCGGAAGGCTTTGAGCCCCTCGAAGATTTCCTGGCCATAGTGGAGGCAGGTGGCAGCTATATGGAGGTTGACCATCTCGCTCTGCGAGACTTCGATCTCGCCCCACTTGCCGTCCTTGTACCGGCAGCGTACATTGTAGTCTGTGGGCATGTAGCCGAAGGAGAGATTTTTCCAGTCTAATTCTTGTTCCATAGTAGAGTGGTTATGTTGGTTTCGCAAAATTAACCAAAAATTCCCATACATCGGCCCTCGGTCTTGAAAAAAAGCGTTAATTTTGCATCGCACATCCAACATCACGCTCCACGTCAACATTATACAAACACGACAATATGAAGAAACTTCTGTTCCTCAGCCTCCTGCTGCTCTCACTCGCCACCGCATATGCCGGCAAGCCGGTCATCTCCATACTCGGCGACTCTTACTCGACTTTCGAGGGATATGTCGAACCGGACACAAACCTCGTCTGGTACTTTGACGGTGACCGTAAGGGTGGACGCACAGATGTCGACTCGGTGGACCAGACATGGTGGAGCATCCTTACCTCCGAAGAGGCTCCATATCAGCTCGGAGTCAACAACTCGTACTCGGGCTCGACCATAAGCTACCACGGGTACCGCAACGAGGACTATCGCGACCGCTCGTTCGTGACCCGCATGGACCGCCTCGGCAATCCCGACATCATCCTCGTGTTCGGGGCCACGAACGATTCGTGGGCAGGGGCTCCGATAGGCGAGTACAAGTACTCGGACTGGGCAGACGCCGACTTCTACACATTCCGCCCCGCTATGGCCCGGATGCTCGCTGGATTACAGGAACTCTATCCCGACACGCGCCTCTACTTCATACTCAACTCGGAACTCAAACCCGAAATCAACGAGAGTGCCCGCGAGATATGCAAGCACTACGGAGTGGAACTGATCCCTCTCAGCGACATCGACAAGAGCCACGGCCACCCAACGCAAAAGGGCATGAAGTCGATAGCCGAGCAGGTGGCTCGGAAAATTGCACGTTGAACCTACAAAAAGATACATTACCGATATGGCAAAGATTCATAATTCGCTCCTCGACCTCATCGGCGGTACTCCGCTGGTCGAAGTCGGGCGTATAGAGAAAGAACTGGGGCTGAAAGACCGCGTACTCGTGAAGATGGAGGCCTTCAACCCCGGCGGGAGTGTCAAGGACCGCGTGGCAGCCGCGATGATTGAGGACGCCGAGAAGCGCGGAGTGCTGAAACCAGGCGGTATAATCGTTGAGCCCACGAGCGGCAACACGGGCATCGGCCTCGCATGGGTAGCTTCGATCAAGGGCTACAAACTGATTCTGACAATGCCCGAGACCATGAGCCGTGAGCGCATGAGCCTGTTGAGGGCCCTCGGCGCCGAACTCATCCTCACGCCCGGGGCCGAAGGCATGAAGGGAGCCATAGCCAAGGCCAACGAGCTCCTCGCCGAGAATCCCGGTGCATGGATGCCCGGCCAGTTCGACAACCCCGCCAACCCCGCGCGCCACGAGGCGACGACGGCACAGGAGATATGGAACGACACGGACGGCAAGGTAGATTTCTTTGTCGCGGGTGTCGGCACAGGTGGAACTCTCTGCGGCACCGGACGCGGGCTCAAAGCGCACAATCCCGCCATCAAGGTCGTCGGAGTTGAGCCATCGGACTCCCCGGTTCTCAGCGGAGGCAAACCCGGGCCCCACAAGCTACAAGGCATCGGTGCAGGGTTCATCCCCGCCAACTATGACCCGTCGGTGGTCGATGAGGTCGTGACCGTCACCTACCCCGAGGCGGAGGCGGCAGCACGGATGTTGGCTAAGAAAGAGGGAATCCTCGCGGGTGTGTCATCCGGCGCGGCATTCCACGCAGCAGTCGAGATAGCCCGCAAGCCAGAGAACGAAGGGAAAACCATCGTGGTACTCCTCCCCGACACAGGCGACCGATACCTCTCCACTCCCCTGTTCGGTTGATGAT
>CAMWXQ010000049.1 GCA_947178235.1 uncultured Muribaculaceae bacterium | reverse complement strand
CGACCTCAAATTTGACTCGAACACGAAAAAGGCGTAACTTTGCATAAAAGATTTTTCCAGAGAAGATAGAACAAAAGATAGGTTTCGCGACGGTGCGCGAGCAGATAGCCCGCCGATGCCGCTGCGAGGGGTCGCGCAAGCTCTGCGAGGAGATGGCATGGATGGACGACTTCAAGAGCGTCCGGGCATCGCTCGAAGCGGTAGCCGAGATGTCGGCCATCCGTCACAGCCAGGAGGCCCTCCCCCTCGACGGCATCGGCGACATCAACGGCCCTCTCAACCTCATACATATCCCCGGGACATTCATCGAGGTCAAGGACCTCATGAAGATCCGCAAGATGCTCAGATGCTTCGCCGAGGTCAACGCATACTTCGCAGGCAAGCGCGAGGGTGAGACGGCCCGCGACGTGAAGCACCTCGCCTCGATAGCCGAGCCGCTCGAAGGGGTTTCCCCCACCCTCGCCTCGGCCATCGACCGCGCCATAGACGAGAACTCGGGACACGTGAAGGACAATGCCTCGCCCGAACTCTCCTCGATACGCTCGCAGCTGCGCGGGATGGCCGGGAGGGTCAACTCGATACTGCGCCGCGTCATCGCCTCGGCCATCTCGGCCGGGTACCTCGACTCGGACACAGTCCCCTCGATGCGCGACGGCCGTCTCGTCATACCCGTGGCCCCCTCGAACAAGCGCCGCATCCCCGGCATCGTCCACGACGAATCGGCCTCGGGAAAAACGGTCTTCATCGAGCCCGCCGAAGTCGTGGAGGCCAACAACCTCACACGCGAGTTGCAGATGGAGGAGCAGCGGGAGATAGTCAAGATCCTCATCTCCATCGCCGACACCCTGCGCCCCGCCGTGCCCGAGCTGATGGATGCCGCCGAGGTCATATACCACCTCGACTTCATCCTCGCCAAGTCGATATATGCCGACGCTGTCGGGGGCGTGATGCCCCACCTGCATGACGGGCCCGAGCTCGAATGGTACCACGCGTGCCATCCGGCCCTCAAAATGGCCCTCGGAAAGCAGGGGCGCGAGATAGTCCCGATAGACCTCACACTCACCCGCGAGAAACGTATCCTCGTGATTTCGGGCCCCAACGCGGGCGGCAAGTCGGTGTGCCTCAAAACCGCGGGCACACTCCAATACATGGCCCAGTGCGGCATCCTACCCCCCGTCTACGAGAACTCGCACTTCGGCATCTTCAAGGACCTCTTTGTTGACATCGGCGACGACCAGTCGATCGAGGATGACCTCTCGACGTACAGCAGCCATCTGAAAAGCATGAAATTCATGATGATCCGTGGCCGCAAGGAGTCGCTTTTCCTCATCGACGAGATGGGTTCGGGTACCGAGCCGCAGATAGGCGGCGCACTGGCCCAGGCCATCCTCGCCGACATGAACCGCCAGGGGATGTGGGGAATAGTCACCACCCACTATCAGAACCTCAAGCAGTTCGCCGAGGACACCGACGGTCTCGTGAACGGCTCGATGCTCTACGACCGCCACCTCATGCAGCCTATGTTCAAACTCTCGATCGGCAACCCCGGCAGCTCGTTTGCTGTCGAGATCGCACGCAAGATAGGTCTGCCGAAGGAGATAATCGAGAGCGCCGAGGCGATCGTGGGCAGCGACTACATCAACCTCGACAAATATCTGCTCGACATCACCCGCGACAAGCGGTATTGGGAGAACAAGCGCGCCGACATCCGACGCAAGGAGAAGCAGCTCGAAGAGAAGCTCGCCCAATACTCGGAGGATGCCGAGACGCTGCGTACCAAACGACGCGAGATCATCGAGGAGGCTAAGACGGAGGCGCGCAGGATACTGGACGGCTCCAACGCCGCCATCGAACGTACGATTGCCGAAATCAAGACCGCCAACGCCGAGCGCGAGCGTACCCTCGAAGCGCGCCGCAAGCTCAAAGAGGAGCGGCTGCAACTCGAAAAGGCCTCGGACAAGGGGAACGACCTGCTGCGCAAGGCCCCGAAGAAGCGGCGCGGACGCGGGGAGCGAAGCGGCGAGAATCCCGGGGCACTCCCGCAGACCATCGAGGTCGGCACGCGCGTGAAACTCGACGGAGCGGGGACGGTCGGCACCGTCATGGAACTCCAAGGCAAGAACGCCGTGGTCGCCTTCGGCAACATGAAGACCACCGTGAAGGTCGACCGCCTCAAAGCCACCAATGCACAGCTTCCCGAGACCAAGAAGGCTTCAATCAGCATGGCCACTATCGACTCGGGCTATCAGCAGCGCCTCAACTTCAAACAGGAGATCGACGTGCGCGGCATGAGGGCCGACGAGGCAGTGCAGGCAGTCACATATTATATCGACGACGCGATACGGTTCAGCGCATCGCGTGTCCGCATCCTCCACGGCACAGGCACGGGGGCACTGCGCCAGGCGATCCGCGAGTATCTCGCGACGGTCCCGGGCGTGGGACGCTTCCACGACGAGGATGTGCGCTTCGGCGGCGCGGGAATCACGGTGGTCAACCTCGACTGAACCCCGAAAATTTGTCCGTTTGCAAAGAAGTTCGTAAATTTGCAAGGTACAAATCCCATCCACACAGGCAAAACAAACATCTCAAACTCCAATATTTCACCGCTATGGCGACAAAACCGTTCAAATACCAGGAAATGTTCCCCCTGGGACCTGATACAACCGAATACTACCACCTCACCTCCGACTATGTGAAGGTCGAGAACTGGGGCGGCCATGAGTTCCTCGTGGTTGATCCCGAGGCACTCACCGTGCTTGCCCGCGCATGTACGCATGACAACGCCTTCTTCCTCCGCCGCGAGCACAACGAGATGGTCGCAAAGATCCTCTCAGACCCCGAAGCATCCTCAAACGACAAGTTCGTCGCCCTCACCATGCTCCGCAACGCCGAGGTATCGTCCAAGGGGCAGCTTCCCTTCTGTCAGGACACAGGCACGGCCATCTGCCACGCCGAGAAGGGCCAGAACGTCTACACGGGCTGCAACGACGCGGAGATGATCTCGAAGGGTGTCTATCTCACCTACACCACCGACAATCTCCGCTACTCGCAGAACGCCCCCCTCACCATGTATGATGAGGTCAACACGGGCTGCAACCTCCCCGCGCAGATCGACATCCACGCCACCGAGGGGGACGAGTATGAGTTCCTCTTCGTCGCCAAGGGTGGTGGTTCGGCCAACAAGACATACCTGTTCCAGGAGACCAAGGCTATCCTCAACCCGAAGACCCTCATACCCTTCCTCGTGAGCAAGATGCAGAGCCTCGGCACCGCAGCCTGCCCCCCCTACCACATCGCCATCGTCGTCGGCGGCACTTCGGCCGAGAAGAATCTCGAAGTCGTGAAAAAGGCTTCGGTGAAGTATCTCGACTCGCTCCCCGACCACGGCAATGAGCTGGGCCACGCCTTCCGCGACCGCGAGACCGAGGAAATCCTCAAAAAGGAGGCCGAGAAACTCGGCCTCGGCGCACAGTTCGGCGGCAAGTATTTTGCCCACGACATTCGCGTCATCCGTCTCCCCCGCCACGGTGCATCCTGCCCCGTCGGCATCGGCGTGTCCTGCTCGGCAGACCGCAACATCAAGGCCAAGATCAATCGCGAGGGTCTGTGGGTCGAGAAGCTCGACCACAACCCCGGCGAACTCATCCCCGAGGAATACCGCAAGCAGGGCGAGGGTGAAGTCGTGAAAATCGACCTCAACCGACCCATGAAGGAGATCCTCGAAGAGCTCACCAAATATCCCGTCTCGACCCGCCTGTCGCTCAACGGCACCATCATCGTGGGCCGCGACATCGCCCACGCCAAGATCAAGGAGCGTCTCGACAAGGGCGAGCCTATGCCCGAGTATCTCAAAAACCATCCCATCTACTATGCCGGTCCCGCCAAGACCCCCGAGGGTATGCCTTCGGGCTCGTTCGGCCCCACTACCGCAGGCCGCATGGACTCGTATGTCGACCAGTTCCAGGCAGCCGGCGGCTCGATGGTGATGATCGCCAAAGGCAACCGCAGCAAGCAGGTGACCGACGCATGTCAGAAGCATGGCGGCTTCTATCTCGGCTCGATCGGTGGCCCCGCCGCAATCCTCGCTCAGAACAGCATCAAGAAGGTCGAGTGCCTCGAATATCCCGAACTCGGCATGGAGGCGATCTGGAAGATCGAGGTCGAGGACTTCCCCGCATTCATCCTCGTCGACGACAAGGGCAACGACTTCTTCACCATGATCGCGGAGAAGTGCCAGGCCTGCGGCCTCAACCGTTAAACTTTCGCAGGCGAAAGTTTAAGTTTAAAGTTTAGGTGCTTCGCACTTGGGTTTAAAGTTTAGAGACACCGTGCAATAAACTTTAAACCTATGGCCGTAAGGCCCTAAACTTCTAAACTCTTCGCGAAAATGTCCCGCAGCATCTACGACATACGGCGATATGGCATCATCGGCTTCCTGGTGATGTCTGTCGCCGTTGTCGCTGTATTCCTATACTTCTCCGACTCGCTCGTCAAGGATCTGTCCTACCAGGAGCGGGCGAGGATGCAGGTGTGGGCCGATGCCACACGCGAGATCGTCAACCTCAGCGGCGATGAGTCGGGCGAGGACACGAGCCGCGTGATGGACTTCCTGCTCTCCATCATCGAGGGGAACAGCAATATCCCCGTGCTGCTGACGGACAGCGCGGGCACGATTCTCATGCACCGCAACTTCCGCCTCCCCGAGCCTGTCGACTCGACGATGCCGTTCTACATTTCCGAGACTAATCAGAAGTTCCTCGACCGCAAGTATGAGGACTTGAAGTCAGGCTCGAACAAGATTGTCATCGAGATGGGTGGCGGCGAGCGTCAGTTTCTCTATTACGAGGATTCGCGCCTCCTCCGCGCCCTCAGCTATTATCCTTACGTCCAGGTAGTTGTTCTGCTTGCCTTTGTGCTTATCGTCTACTACGCCGTATCGTCGACCAAGCGCGCCGAGCAGAACAAGGTCTGGGTAGGTCTCTCGAAGGAGACAGCCCACCAGCTGGGCACACCCATATCGTCGCTTATAGCGTGGATGGAGCTACTGCCCGACCTCGGCGTGGATGAGGGGACGGTGGCCGAGATGAACAAGGATGTCAAGCGCCTCTCGACCATTGCCTCGCGATTCTCGAAGATAGGTTCGCGCCCGGCGATGGAACCTGGAGACCTCAACCGCGTGGCGGTCGGGGCTGCCGAATATATGGCGACCCGAATCTCGCGTCAGATCAAGCTCGAAATCATCCCCTCACAGGAGCCGCTGCCAGTACTCATATCTGCGCCTCTGGCAGAGTGGGTTATGGAGAACCTGATCAAGAACGCCGTCGACGCGATGGAGGGAAGCGGGTCGATAACCGTCAAAGCTTATGCGGAGAAGAACATGGCCGTGGTCGATGTCTCGGACACCGGCAAGGGTATCTCGCGCAAGCATATAAAGCACATTTTCAACCCCGGTTACACCACCAAGAAGCGCGGTTGGGGTCTCGGCCTCACACTCGCCAAACGCATCATCGAGGAGTATCACGGCGGACAGATCTTTGTCAAGAGCTCCGAGCCCGGCGTGGGCACGACATTCACCATCCAGTTACCCCTCAAATAATCCCCCAAGATGACTCTCGGCAATCTCATTTCGACACGCAAGACGCAGCTCGCCCCCGTCTATGGCGAGGGGGAGGCGTCGTGGATGCTCCGCACAATCTTTGAGTCTCTCAAAGGCTGGGACCGGGTGGAGACGGCCATAAGGATGAACGATGAGGTGAGCGACTACATAGTCGGAAAGGTAGACGGCATAGTGGCGAGGCTCCTCGCGGGCGAACCGCTGCAATACATCCTCGGCGAGACCTACTGGCACGGATTGAAGCTGAAGGTTACTCCCGACGTGCTCATCCCACGCCCCGAGACTTCGGAGCTCGTGGATCTCATAGAGGACCGCAACAATGCGTCGGATCTCGCGGTGCTCGACCTCTGCACGGGGTCGGGGTGCATCGCCGTGGCCCTTGCACGGGCACTGCCTTTCAGCCGTGTCACGGCAGTCGACGTTTCGCGCCCAGCGCTCGCAGTCGCGATGGAGAATGCCCGCGGATGCAAGGCTCGGGTGGATTTCGTCGAGGCGGATGTCCTCCGCCCTCTACCCTTCGGCGACGGGTCGTTCGACATCATCGTGAGCAATCCACCCTACATCGCCGAGAGCGAGAAGGCCGATATGGAGAGGAATGTACTCGACCATGAGCCCTCCATCGCCCTGTTCGTACCGGACGCCGACCCGCTCCGCTTCTATACCCCCATCGCCCGCGAAGGGATGAGGATTGCGCGCGCGGGAGGACAATTGTGGTTCGAAATCAATCCCATCTATGCCGACGACGTGCGTCGGATGATGGCCGCCGAGGGGTGGGAAGATGTTACCATCCTCCCCGACAGCTCGGGCAAGAAAAGATTCGCTTTCGGGAGGAAAAGGAGATGAGGACGAGAAAAATACTGACACCCGAGGAGGCCAAGGCGCGGGCGATGGCGCTCTGCGACAAGTGTGAGCAGTGCTCGGCTGACATAATGCGCAAGCTTATGGCTTGGGGTATGTTGCCGATACAGGCGTGCAGTATAATCGAGGAGCTGCACAAGATGCGGTATATCGATGATCTGCGCTTTGCTCGCGCGTACGCGCACGACAAGATGGCCTATTCGGGTTGGGGGCGCAACAAGATCGTGGCCGGATTGTGGGCCAAACGTCTCGGACGCGAGTATATCGACGCCTCGTGTGACGAGCTCGACCCCGAGGAATATGAAGCAGTGGCCGAAAGGGTCATACGCAGCAAGGCGCGGTCGCTCCCCGAGGGATTGTCGACGTATGAGAACCGACTTAAAACGCTGAAATTTGCGGCGGGACGCGGATTCGAGATACCGCTCGCGTCGGCGATTATCCGCCGTCTGCACCAACAACAAGCGGAGGACGAAGACGATGGGATGGATTGAGCGCGGATGGCGCGACCTGTGGAAACTCGTCGCACCACGGCGATGTGCGGTATGTGGATGCGGCCTCGGTGACAATGACAGGGTCATGTGTATCGAGTGTTGGATGAAACTCCCAGAGACGCGCAACTACATGGCCCAGCCCAACGAACTCCACGACAAGCTCTTTGTTTCGCTCGGGTGCCGGATCCAAAAGGCGGTCGCACTGATGTATTATCAGAAGGAGAGCCCATACGCCTCGCTTATCACCCACCACAAATACAGGTACTGCATTGAGATCGGGCGCACACTCGCGATGCGATATGCACGGACTCTCATGAAGGTGGGATTTTTCAAGGATATTGATGTTGTTCTGCCGATGCCGATGTTCGTTATCAAAGAGATGTGGAAGGGATTCAACCACGCCAAGATCATTGCCGAAGGGGTATGCGAGGTATCGGGGATTCCATTGGGGGACAACCTCAAAATGGTTCGTCCGCGTCCGCCACAAAAGCATCTCGGTGCAGATGCCCGTTACGCCAATGTCTCTCACCTCTTCGCCGTCTCGCATCCCGAGGAACTCGACGGGCTCCACATTCTCATTGTGGAC
>CAMWXQ010000048.1 GCA_947178235.1 uncultured Muribaculaceae bacterium | reverse complement strand
CACATACATCAACGGCAAGCTCGTCACCGAGAACACCCCCATGTCCCAGCGCATGGTGATGTCCGAGATGAAGCGCAACCCCGAGAGCTGGATGCTCGACTTCTCGAAGCGCCCCAAGTGGAGCTACTCGATCGGCACCGAACTCGACGCCTTCATCAACGTCTACAACCGATACGGCGACCGCGAGGTGCTCGACTATGCCATCTCCTATGTCGACACCCTCGTGAACGAGGACGGATCCATCAAGACCTATGACCTCAAACACTACAACCTCGACCAGCTGAAAGACGGAACGGTGATGCTCGTCGCCTACGACTCGACCGGCAACGAGAAGTACAAGAAGGCCCTCAACATGCTCCACGAGCAGATCAAGGGTCAGCCCCGAACCTCGGAGGGTGGATTCTGGCACAAGAAGATCTATCCCCACCAGATGTGGCTCGACGGCCTCTTCATGGGCGAACCCTTCTCGCTCAAATATGCCAACCGCTACCTCAGCGGCAAGGAGCAGCAGGAAGCCTACTCGGACATCGCCAACCAGTTCCTCACCGTGGCCAAGCACACCTATGATCCCAAGACCGGCCTCTATCGCCACGCATGGGACGAGAGCAAGGAGCAGTTCTGGTGCGACAAGGAGACCGGACAGGCTCCCCACGCATGGGCACGCGCACAGGGCTGGATCACCATGGCCCTCGTCGAGGTGCTCTCAGAGTTCCCCGAGAACCATCCCGACCGCGCCAAGCTGCTCGACCTGCTCAAATCGCTGGCCGACGGCATCGTGAGCGCACAGGACATCAAGAGCGGATGCTGGTGGCAGGTGCTCGACCAGCCCGGCCGCGAGGGCAACTACCTCGAAGGCACCGCCACAGCCATGTACGTCTACTCGCTGCTCAAGGCCGTGCGCCTCGGCTACCTGCCCGAGAGCTATCTGAACACCGCCCTCACAGGCTGGAACGGAATGCTCAAAAACCTCGTCCGCGTCGATGAGGACGGCACCGTGTCGCTCACCAACTGCTGTGCAGTGGCCGGCCTCGGCGGCGGCAACAGCCAGCGCCGCGACGGATCGTTCGAGTACTACATCTCGGAGCCGATCCGCGACAATGACGCCAAGGGCGTAGGCCCCTTCATCAACGCCGCCCTCGAGATCGAGCGTCTCTGACCCGTCCGAGAAACCACGAATACACAGCCCCTCCGGCAGCCCGCAGGCCCGGAGGGGCTTTTTTCTGAAAAATTTATCATTTTTCTGTCGGTCAGTCCCGAGTTTTTTCGTAACTTTGGCAATCAATTGTACCCTGACGCATCCGACAGTCCGGGTCTTTCACGAAACGACTATCAAAAAACCTTAAATTGGACCTGATGAAGCTCAATTTCCGCCTCTCGCTCCTCGCCCTCGCAGCGGGGGCCTTCGCCATGCCCTCGGCGGCCGACACACTCTCCGAAGTGTGGGTCTCCGACCTCGGCAACGGCCAGTATATGAATCCCATCATCGACGCAGACTACTCCGACCCCGACGTCGTGCGCGTCGGCGACGACTACTACATGACCGCATCGAGCTTCTGCGACATCCCCGGCCTCCCCATACTCCACTCGAAGGACCTCGTCAACTGGACCCTCATCGGCCACGCCATCGCCGAGATGCCCGAGTATGCGCAGAGCGGCACCGACCCCAACCACGGCAATGCCGTCTGGGCCCCCGCCATCCGATACCACAACGGTGAATTCTACATCTACTACGGCGACCCCGACCTGGGCATCTTCATGACCAAGACCAAGGACCCCGCCGGTCCCTGGGAGCCCCTCGTTTGGGTACACAAGGCCAAGGGCATCATTGACACCTGCCCCTTCTGGGACGAGGATGGCCGCGCCTACATCGCCCACGGATATGCAGGCTCGCGCGCCGGCAACAAGAGCATCCTCGGCATGATCGAGATGACCCCCGACGGCACCAAGACCATCGGCCAGGACCGCATGATCTATGACGGCCACACCGAGAACCCCACCATCGAGGGCGCAAAGATGTACAAGCGCGACGGATGGTACTGGATCTTCTCACCCTCGGGCGGCGTCGCCACGGGCTGGCAGGAGGTGATGCGCTCACGCTCGCCCTGGGGCCCCTACGAGAACCGCAACGTCATGGAGCAGGGCTCGACCGACGTCAATGGCCCCCACCAGGGCGCTTGGGTCGACACCCCCGACGGCAAGGAGGACTGGTTCATCCACTTCCAGGACAAGGGACCCTATGGCCGCGTGGTACACCTCCAGCCCATGAAGTGGAATGAGGACGGCTTCCCCGTCATCGGCGTCGACAAGGACGGCGACGGACGCGGCGAGCCCGTGGCCAAGTACCGCAAGCCCAACGTAGGCAAGGAATACGCCAAGGCCACACCCGCCGAGAGCGACGAGTTCGAAGGCGTAGAACTCGGCAAGCAGTGGCAGTGGAAGGGGAATCCCTCGGCCCTCTGGTACTTCAACGATGCCAAGACCGGTCAGCTCCGCCTCTTCTCGACCAACACTCCCGGCGCCGAGCGCATCTACGATATGCCCAACCTGCTGTTGCAGAAGTTCCCCGCGATGAACTTCACCGCCACTGCCAAGGTATCCTTCAATCCCCGCGTGAACAACGGCAAGGTCCAGCCCGGCGAGATCGGCGGCCTCTGTGTCATGGGCTACAACTATGGCGCGATAGCCTTCGAGAGCCGCGCCGACGGCATCTATCTCGTTGACATCCACGGCGAGAAGGCCAACAAGGGTGGTAAGGAAGCCCGCGGCGAGGAGGTCAAGCTCGACTCGGCCAAGGACATCTATCTCCGCGTCGTGGTCAAGCGCGTAGGCGTGAAGAAACCCACCCAGAAGGGGGACTACAAGTGCGAGGCCACATTCATGTACAGCCTCGACGGCAAGAACTTCAAGCCGTTCGGCCAGAAACTCAACGTCACCGAGGGCCACTGGATCGGCGCCAAGGTCGGCCTCTTCTGCTCGCGTCCCTGGGTGAGCAACGACTCGGGCTGGATGGACATCGACTGGTTCCGAATCACCAAGAAATAATACCCCACGGATATGAAAACCAAGCTCATAGCCCTCATAGCCATCCTCTTCGGCGCATTCTCGGCCCAGGCCGCAGACTACAAGACAGACATCTACGTCGACTGCAAGGGTAAGGGAGACTACCGCACCATCTCGGAGGCCATCGAGAATATCCGTGCCTACATGGACTACACCGTGACCGTCCACATCGCCCCAGGCACCTATGCCGAGAAGATCATCGTCCCCTCGTGGCTCACCAACGTGGTCTTCGAGGGGGAGGATGCCGAGAAGGTCATCATCACCAACAACGACCACGCCAACATCCGTCGCAGTGCAAATCCCTATCAGTTAGGAACATTCCGCACCTTTACGGTCCGCGTTGACGGCTGTGGCATCACGATGCGCAACCTCACCATCGAGAACAACGCTCCGAAACTCGGCCAGGCCGTCGCACTCCACACCGAGGGTGACCGCCTCATCTTCGAGAACTGCCGCCTGCTCGGCAACCAGGACACCCTCTTCACCGCCGGCTACTACGCACGCCTCTACTTCAAGGAGTGCTACATCGAAGGCACCACCGACTACATCTTCGGCCCCGCCACAGCCTACTTCAAGGACTGCACCCTCCACTGCAAGGCCAACAGCTACATCACCGCAGCCTCGACCCCCCAGGACGTCAAGGTGGGCTATGTCTTTGACGGATGCAAGATTACGGCCGCCGAAGGCGTGACCAAGGTTCTGCTCGGACGCCCGTGGCGCCCCTATGCCTTCACGATGTTCATCGACTGCGAGATGGGCAGCTTCATCTCGCCCACAGGCTGGGACAACTGGCGCAACCCCGAGAACGAGAAGACCGCCCGCTACGGCCAGTATGGCTGCACAGGTCCCGGCGCCGACACCGCCCGCCGCGCCCCCTGGGCCAAGAATCTCGACAAGGCCACCGCAGCCGAATACACCGACCTGGTGAAAGTCTTCACCTACACGACCTCGTGGAATCCGGAGGAGAATTAAGAATTAAAAATTATGAATTAAGAATTAATTCCAAATTCAAAATTCCAAATTCAAAATTCAGACTAAATAATCTACTCACAATACCAATCTAACAAAAACGATGAAAGCATTAAACAAACTCACTGCCCCCAAGGCGGTTGCACCCGAAAGGATCATCCAATTCGGCGAAGGAAACTTCCTCCGCGCATTCGTTGACTGGATCATCAAGAACATGAACGACAAGACCGACTTCAACTCGTCGGTAGTCGTGGTTCAGGGCACCCCCGACGCCTTCGTGATGCAGCTCCTCCAAGGCCAGGACTGCCTCTATCACGTCAATCTCCAAGGGCGCCTCGACGGTGAGGTCATCAACTCATACACCCGCGTAGACGTCATCTCGCGCGGCCTCAGCCCCTTCACCCAGTTCGACGCCTTCATGGCCCTCGCCGACCAGCCCGAGATGCGTTTCGTCATCTCCAACACCACCGAGGCCGGCATCACCTTCGACCCCGCCTGCAAGCTCGGCGACCGTCCTGCATCCTCCTACCCCGGCAAACTCACCCAGCTCCTCTACCGCCGCTTCAAGACCTTCAAGGGCGCTGAGGACAAGGGCTTCATCATCATGCCCTGCGAGCTCATCTTCGAGAACGGCCACCACCTCAAAGAGTGCATACTCCAATACATCGACCTCTGGAAGGAGGACCTCGGCGCCGACTACGAGGCCTTCAAGAAGTGGTTCCTCGAATACAACTACGTCTGCTCGACCCTCGTCGACCGCATCGTCCCCGGATTCCCCCGCAAGGAGATCGCCGACATCCAGCAGAAGCTCAACTACAAGGACAACATCGTCGTACAGGGCGAGGCATTCCACCTCTGGGTCATCGAGCACGCCACCAACATGACCCTCGACCAGCTCAAGGCCGAGTTCCCCGCCGAGAAGGCCGGCCTCCACGTCCTCATCACCGAGAGCGAGGCTCCCTACCACGAACGTAAGGTGACCCTGCTCAACGGCCCCCACACCGTCCTCTCGCCCGTCGCATTCCTCAGCGGCGTCAACATCGTCCGCGATGCGTGCAACCACCCCGTCATCGGCAAGTACATCCACAAGGTACAGTTCGAGGAGCTCATGGAGACCCTCAACCTCCCCATGGACGAGCTGAAGAAGTTTGCCTCCGACGTGCTCGAACGCTTCAACAACCCCTACGTCGACCACCAGGTGACCTCCATCATGCTCAACTCCTTCCCCAAGTTCCAGACCCGCGACCTGCCCGGCCTCAAAACCTATCTCGAGCGCAAGGGCGAGCTTCCCAAGGGCCTCGTACTCGGTCTCGCTGCCCTCATCACCTACTACAAGGGTGGCGTGCGTGAGGACGGCACCGAAATCGTACCCAACGACGACCAGAAGATCATGGACCTCCTCAAAGAGCTCTGGGCAACCGGCGACACCCGCAAGGTAGCCGAGGGCGTCCTCGCCGCCAAAGACCTCATCTGGGGTCCCCAGGGCGACCTCAACGAGGTTCCCGGCCTCACCGACATGGTCACCTACTATCTGGACGAGATCCAGAAGAAGGGTATGCTCGAAACCGTCAAGGAAGTCGTCGAAGCCTGATTTGTACCACTCAGCACAATCCCCTCTAAATGAAGGATTTCATCAAAATCAACCCCGCCGACAACGTCGCAGTGGCCATCAATCCCCTCTCGAAGGGGACGGTGGTCGCCGTCGACGGCGCCGGTGACATCGAGCTCGTGACCGACATCCCCGCCGGCCACAAGTTCGCCCTCCGCGACCTCGCCGAGGGGGAGAACGTCATCAAGTACGGCTTCCCCATCGGACACACCCGCCACGCCGTGGCCAAGGGTGCATACCTCGACCACGAGGACATCAAGACCAACCTCGCCGGCCAGCTCGACTACTCGGACATCTCCATCAAGAACCCCAACCCCGCCGCTCCCGGCTCGGCCCTCGGCTCCAAGCCCGAGGCCACATTCCAGGGCTATGAGCGCGCCGACGGCCAGGTGGGTATCCGCAACGAGCTCTGGGTGATCCCCACCGTGGGCTGCGTCAACGGCATCGTCAAACAGATCGTCGACCGCGTCAACGCCGAGACCGGCGCCACAGGCGTCGACGGCATCTTCGGCTTCCCCCACAACTACGGATGCTCGCAGCTCGGCGACGACCACGAGAACACCAAAAAGATCCTGCGCGACATGGTCCACCACCCCAATGCGGGCGGCATCCTCGTCGTCGGCCTCGGCTGCGAGAACAACCAGCCCCGCGTCTTCGAGGAGTTCTGCGGCGACTATGACCGCGACCGCGTCAAGTTCATGGTATGCCAGGAAGTACAGGGCAACGAGGTCGACGAGGGTGTACGCATCCTCACCGAGCTCTACCTCAAAGCCCGCGAGAATGTCCGCACCACCCAGCCCGCATCCAAACTCCGCATCGGTCTGAAATGCGGCGGCTCGGACGGCTTCTCGGGCATCACCGCCAATCCCCTCCTGGGCGAGTTCTCCGACTGGCTCTGCGAGACCGAGGGTGGCACTACCGTCCTCACCGAGGTTCCCGAGATGTTCGGCGCCGAGACCATCCTCATGGAGCGCTGTGCCGACGACCACCTGCTCGACTCGACCATCTCGCTCATCAACAACTTCAAGGAGTACTTCCTCAGCCACGGCGAGCCCGTCGGCGAGAACCCCTCGCCCGGCAACAAGGCCGGCGGCATCTCGACCCTCGAAGAGAAAGCCCTCGGCTGCACCCAGAAGTCGGGCAAGAGCCCCGTATTCGGCGTCCTCGAATACGGCGAGCGTATCCACAACCACGGCCTCAACCTCCTCTCCGCCCCCGGCAACGACCTCGTGGCCTCCACAGCCCTCGCCGCCGCCGGATGCCAGATGGTACTCTTCACCACCGGCCGCGGAACCCCCTTCGGCACCTTCGTCCCCACGATGAAGATCTCGACCAACTCGGGCCTCGCCGAGCGCAAGCCCACATGGATCGACTTCAACGCCGGCGTCCTCGTCGAAGACCAGGAGATGTCCGTCGTGGCCTCCGAATTCGCAGCCTATGTCCTCCGCGTCGCCTCGGGTGAGCTCGTCAACTCCGAGAAGGCCGGAATCCACGAAATCGCCATCTTCAAGAACGGCGTGACCCTCTGAACCCATCACCAGGTCTGTCCCGTCCCCACGTGGACGGGACAGACCTCTACGCACTCCCGTGCGCACACAATACCTTACACTAACACCAATCCTCAATCCACCCTTACCCTATGAAACCATTCATGGACGAAAACTTCCTGCTGAACAGCCCCACAGCAGTCAAGTTATACCACGAACATGCGGCCAAGATGCCCATCATTGACTACCACTGCCACCTCATCCCCAAGATGGTAGCCGATGACCACAAATTCAAGTCCATCACCGAGATATGGCTCGGCGGCGACCACTACAAGTGGCGCGCAATGCGCTCCAACGGCGTGCCCGAGCGATTCTGCACCGGCGCCGACAACACCGACTGGGAGAAGTGCGAGAAGTGGGCCGAGACCGTACCCTACAC
>CAMWXQ010000047.1 GCA_947178235.1 uncultured Muribaculaceae bacterium | reverse complement strand
CCATAGCGGAGCTTCTGGGCAGCCTCGGAGAGGTGGAGGTCGAAGTAGTGGGCGTCATGCGAGTTGATGCGCTTGCGCAGATCGGGATGGTTCTGATAGGGGGTACGCTTGCCGATGGCATTTGCGCGGGCCAGGACGCCGTCACAGTTGTCGCTGGTCGAGGCGCCGGTGATGATGTTGATCTTGAAGGGTTCACCTTCGGCGTGGAGCTTCTCAGCCTTGGCGGCGATGGCCTGGGTCACCACCTTGGGCGATCCGGGGGCGGTGAAGCCTGAAAATCCGCAGCGGGCACCGTCAAAAAAGTACTCGGCGGCTTCTTCGGGGGTGAGAATGGGGAATCTCATGTCTGTCTTTGTGATATTTTGGGTATCGTTATAGGTTTTCGGGTTCAGAATTTCCGTTCGAGCACCTGGGTGTCGACCACGGCCCTGCGCCATCGGTCGTAGTGTGCGCGCAGACGGTCATTGCGCCGCTGCTCGGCCTTCTCGGCCTCTGAGTTGTCGACCCGTGCGGTGACGCTCACGCCCTCTTCGGGGAGCGAGGGTCGCGGAGCCGGCTTCGGAGCCTCGGGCACACGCTTCGGGGCCTCGGGGGCGGGTTCGGGAGCTACCTCCCGTGCGTTCTGAGAGAACATCTCTTCGAACTCGGCCCATGTGCTCTTCCACTGCGGGGCCTCGGACACTCTCCGATGGTCGGCCTCATCATGGCGGGGAGCTTTGTGCTTGGCCGTACCCTCCTTCAAGGCGCTCGACACCCACTGGTAGATGAGGATGACGGCACCGACGACGAGGTATATGGCAAGCTTCGACATGGCCTTCGGGTTTGGTGTTTGGCGGAAAAATGTGTAATTTTGTGCAAAAATACTCATTATTACTCTTTTCACAAAACCGAAGGGCCAAAAAGTTTGCCCACGCGTGAAGTCTTCCGCCTCTGTCAGTCGGGCACATCAGCTCTGACAAGATGCGGACAGGTCAAGACAAGAGATTAATGACCAATTATTTACGTCACATGACCCCCGACCGAAAACTATACATAGAGACTTACGGCTGTCAGATGAACGTGGCCGACAGCGAGGTAGTGGCCTCCATCATGGCCACCGCAGGATACGACGCGGCCCCCTCGCTCGAAGAGGCCGACGCAGTGCTGCTCAACACATGCTCGATACGCGACAATGCCGAGCAGAAGATTGTCAGCCGTCTGGCCGCACTCAACGCCATCCGCCGCAAACGCCCCTCGACCGAGCCGCGTCTGATCATCGGCGTTGTCGGATGCATGGCCGAACGCGTAAAGGAGGATCTCGTCGCCAACCACGGCGTCGACCTCGTGGCTGGCCCCGATGCTTACAACGACCTCCCCAACCTCTTCGCCTCGGTCGAGGCGGGCGAGAAGGCAGTCAATATCGAACTCAGCACCACGGAAACCTACCGCGACATCATCCCCAAGCGTCTCGGGGCTCAGAAGGTCGCGGGATTCATCAGCATCATGCGCGGATGCAACAACTTCTGCTCGTACTGCATCGTCCCGTATACCCGCGGCCGCGAGCGTTCGCGTGAACCCGAGAGCATCCTCGCCGAACTGCGCGACCTGCGTGACAACGGGTACAAGGAGGCCACACTGCTCGGCCAGAACGTCAATTCGTACCGATACGAGAATCCCGACGGAACGGTCACGGGATTCCCCGAGCTGCTCGCCATGGTCGCCGACGCCGCCCCGGAGATGCGCATCCGCTTCACCACCTCGCACCCCAAGGACATGAGCGACGAGACCATCGCCGTCATAGCCTCCCGACCCAACATCTGCCGCCACATCCACCTGCCCGTCCAGTCGGGGAGCAACCGGGTGCTCAAAAGCATGAACCGCAAGTACACCCGCGAGTGGTATCTCGGGCGCATCGCCGCCATCCGCGCGGCCATTCCCGACTGCGGTATCTCGACCGACCTCTTCACCGGCTTCCACGACGAGACCGAGGAGGACTTCGAGGAGACACTGAGCCTCATGCGCGAAGTCGGCTTCGACTCGGCCTTCATGTTCAAGTACTCCGAGCGCCCGGGGACACTGGCCGCCCGCACCATGCCCGACAATGTACCCGAGGAGGTTAAGATCGACCGCCTCAACAGGATGATTGCCTTGCAGAACGAGCTATCAGCCGAATCGAACCGCCGCGACATAGGCCGCGAGATGGATGTCCTCGTCGAGAGTGTATCGAAGCGCTCGAAGGAGCAGTTCGTAGGCCGCAACAGCCAGAACAAGGCTGTCGTACTCCCCCGCGGCGAATACCGCGTCGGGGACACGGTGAGGGTGCGCGTCGTCTCGGCCTCCTCGGCCACGCTCATCGCCGAGCTCGTTTGAGCGCGGTTAAGTTTATTTAACATCCGCAGCCTCACGTCCGACACCTCTGTGTGGTTATAAGTACGGAAACCCATTCATCGAAAGAAATGAACAAGAATTCGCTCCTCTTCAACATAGACCTCTACACAGGCGAGGACCCCGCCGTGGGCAAGCTGCTCGTGGCCGAGCCCTTCCTGCGCGAGGACCACTTCAACCACGCCGTCATCTCGCTCATCGACTATGAGCCGGGCCAGGAGGCGATGGGCGTCGTGCTCAACAACCCGACCAACACAACCCTCGACGAACTCGTGGACGACAAGGGAATACCCAAGGGTATCCGCGTATATCAAGGCGGCCCCGTCGGCCCCGACAGGCTCTACTTCATGCACACCCTCGGCGACATCGTGCCCGACACACGCGCCGTTGGGCCAGACCTGTGGCTCGGCGGCGACTTCGACTCGGTCTTCGACCTGCTGCGCGACGGGTACAACACCGACGGACAGATACGCTTCTTCCTCGGGTACAGCGGA
Source organism: uncultured Muribaculaceae bacterium (assembly GCA_947178235.1). Classification (GTDB taxonomy): domain Bacteria; phylum Bacteroidota; class Bacteroidia; order Bacteroidales; family Muribaculaceae; genus Duncaniella. The sequence goes on along the minus strand of CAMWXQ010000047.1, from coordinate 4,723 downwards.
TGGGAACCCGGGCAGCTCGAAGAAGAACTCGGGCGCAACGTCTGGGCCGTCTCCCCTGCGCATGACGGCACCCGTCTGCTCGAAGGGGACGGCATGAGCCTGTGGCACGACACCGTCCGCGCCCTCGGCCCAGGCTTCCGCGGATGGCTCTACCACCCCCGCAACCTCATGGCCAACTGACCCGTACATGGCCGGAGAGGGTAGACTGAAATTCATCGAATACATGCAGGTGATAGGCATCATTCTTGTGGTGGCCTATCACTCTGTCTATATGTACCCCGACGGCGACCATGGACGCAGTCTGTTCCTGTACAAACTTATCGGCACGCTGATGATGCCCTTGTTCATGTTCGTTTCCGGCTTCCTAATGGTCCTCAGCACGCGGCTCACATCCGAACCCAAGCACAGGCTGCACACTTTCGTCGTCGGAAAGATCAGACGCCTCCTTGTGCCGTTCGTGACGCTCACGCTCGTCACCTTCGTCCCACGAACACTCATGTCGGGGATGGCCGAGGACCCAATCGCAATGACTTGGGAGAACCTGTCCATGGCCTTTGTCTCGGCTGACAGGCTGGTGATACCATACCTATGGTTTCTCCAAGCCTCCTTCGTTCTGCTCACCGCGGGCTATACGATGCTCTACCTTATGCGCAAAGGGGGTATGCCTGCACGCGCAGCAACCCTCATCTTCCTGTCCATCACTCTGATACCGATTTTCTCACCCTTCGCACTTCCACCGACACTCTCACTCAACATGGTCGGGCGCCTCGGCGTGTTCTTCGCCCTCGGAGCTGTCTACTGCGCATTCTCGGACGACGTAGACAGGGTCGTACGATGGACCAATCCGTTGGTTGCGATCGCGGCGGGAGGCTTGTGGATAGTTTCCTATTTTCATATCGACACCCACATTGTCTCGGGGGTCGCGTCCATAGCCATGTGCATCTCGCTCACGCGCATCATCGAGGCACGCCACTGGGGCTTCCTCGACCATCTCTGTGGTGCGAATTATTTGATATTCCTGCTCTCATGGTATCTGAACGTCGCCACACAGCAGATCCTCGGCCACTTTGTCACTCTCCCCTGGTGGGTACACACCACACTCTCACTCGTCGCGGGCATCTACATCCCCTGGTTAGGATACAGATACCTGCGCTCCCACCCCACCTCCCTCTGGGCCCGCACAGCCCACTACCTCCTCGGGCAAAAATAGTGTTGGGTGTTTGGAGAAAAGTCAGTAACTTTGCACTTTGATTCAAGTGCAATAGTTACTCACAGATAAAATGGCTCAGAAACCATCTATCCCCAAGGGGACACGCGATTTCTCGCCTGCCGAAATGGCAAGGCGCAATTATATATTCTCCACCATCCGCGAGGTGTTCCGCCTCTATGGGTTCCAACAGATCGAGACCCCGGCCATGGAGAATCTCTCGACCCTCATGGGCAAGTATGGCGAGGAGGGGGACAAGCTCCTTTTCAAGGTGTTGAACTCGGGCGACTTCCTCCGCGGCGTCGATCGTGCGCTCATCGAACAGGGGGAGACCGGCAAACTCGCCGCCCAACTGTGCGAGAAGGGACTGCGGTACGACCTCACAGTCCCCTTCGCCCGATTTGTGGTGATGCACCGCAATGAGTTGCAGATGCCTTTCAAGCGCTATCAGATCCAGCCCGTATGGCGCGCCGACCGTCCGCAGAAGGGGCGTTACCGCGAGTTCTACCAGTGTGACGCGGACGTGGTGGGTTCGGACTCGCTCATCAACGAGGCCGAGCTGCTCGCCCTCGTCGACGAAGTATTCGCCCGTCTCGGCATCCGCATCACCATCAAGCTGAATAACCGCAAGGTGCTCGCCGGAATCGCGGAGCTCGCCGGTGCCCCCGACAAGATTGTGGACATCACCGTAGCCATAGACAAGATTGACAAAATCGGTCTCGACAAGGTCAAGGAGGAGCTCACTGAACGCGGCCTGTCGGCTGAGGCGATCGACTTCATCACCCCCGTGATAACACTCAGCGGATCGACCGCCGAGCGTCTCGATGCCCTCGCCGAACTGCTCAAAGATTCGGAGACAGGGATGAAGGGTGTCGAGGAGCTGCGCGAGGTTCTCTCGATGACCGACGCACTCGGCATACGCGCCGACGTCGAGCTCGACGTCTCGCTCGCCCGCGGCCTCAACTACTATACCGGTACCATCATCGAGGTCAAGGCCAAGGATGTGCAGATAGGCAGCATCACTGGCGGCGGCCGATATGACAATCTCACGGGTGTATTCGGTATGCCCGGGCTCTCAGGCGTGGGCATCTCCTTCGGCGCCGACCGCATATACGATGTGCTGAATGCCCTCGACCTCTATCCCGCCGAGATCAATGGCGCGGCCAAGGTGATGTTCACCAACTTCGGCCACGCCGAGGCGCTGCGCTCGATGGAGCTGATGCGCAAGCTGCGCGAGGCGGGCATATCGGCCGAAATCTATCCCGACCAGGCCAAGATGAAGAAGCAGATGGGGCGCGCCGATGCACTCGGCATCCCATATGTGGCCATCATCGGTGAGACCGAACTCGCGGAGAACCGTGTGACTCTCAAAGACATGACTACGGGCGAACAGAAGTCGCTCACGGCTGAGGAACTCGTAGAGGCCCTCGGCTGAAACAGCTATCATATCAGACCACGATGATAATATCCGACTCGCTGGCCACTTTCGGCCAATACTGCGTGTTCATGTCGAGGGTGTTCAACATCCCCGACCGATGGCGCACATTCGGGAGCCGCATGGTGGCCGAAATCACCAAACTCGGCATCGATTCGATTCCGCTGGTGCTGGTGATCTCGGTGTTCATCGGTGCGGTGTGTACGATCCAGATGCAGCTCAACATCACGTCCCCGCTCATACCCTCCTACTCCACGGGTATGGCGACGCGAGAGATAATCCTGCTCGAATTCTCCAACTCGATCCTCTGCCTCATCCTCGCTGGTAAGGTCGGCAGCAACATCGCGTCGGAGATAGGCACGATGCGCGTCACCGAGCAGATCGATGCGCTCGACATCATGGGCATAAACTCGGCCAACTTCCTTGTGCTGCCCAAGATCATCGCCTTCCTGCTCTTCATCCCCGTGCTCGTGATCCTGTCCATATTCATGGCGCTGATGGGAGGTGTGTTCATCTCCATCACGACGGGGATTATCCCGCTCAACCTCTTCATCTACGGCATCCAGACGATGTTCGTCGAGTGGTATGTGTGGTATGGTCTGATCAAGAGCCTCTTCTTCTCGTTCATCATCACGTCGGTGGCGTCGTACTACGGGTATTATGTGAAGGGGGGCTCGCTCGAAGTGGGCAAGGCTTCGACCAACGCCGTCGTGGCTTCGAGCATCCTCATCCTCCTCGTCGACGTCATCCTCACCAAACTCCTCCTGCAATGATCGAAGTCAAGAACGTCTCCAAGTCATTCGACGGCAAGACCATCCTGCACGACGTCTCGGCCACGTTCGAGACCGGCAAGACCAACCTCATCATAGGACAGAGCGGCTCGGGCAAGACCGTGCTGCTCAAAAGCATCGTGGGCCTCATCACTCCCGAGAAGGGGGAGATTCTCTTCGACGGCCGCGACATCATGAAGATGAACGTCAAGGAGACCAAGGAGCTGCGCAAAGAGATCGGTATGCTCTTCCAGGGATCGGCCCTGTTCGACTCAGAGACTGTGTTGGGCAATGTGATGTTCCCGCTGACGATGTTCGCCAACATGACCCATGCCGAGGCGCGCGACCGTGCCGAGTTCTGTATAGAGAGGGTCAAGCTCCAAGGTGCCAATAACAAATATCCATCCGAAATCTCGGGCGGTATGCAGAAGCGTGTAGCCATCGCTCGCGCCATTGCGCTGAATCCCCGTTACCTCTTCTGCGACGAACCCAACTCGGGCCTCGACCCGAGGACGTCGATCGTCATTGATGAACTGCTGAGCGACATCACCCATGAGTACAACATGACTACGGTCATTAATACCCACGACATGAACTCGGTGCTCGGCATCGGTGAGAATATCATTTTCCTCAACAAGGGTCACCGCGAGTGGGTGGGTGACATGCAGGCCATATATCACTCGGCCAACGAGGCACTGAACGAATTTGTATTTGCAAACGACCTCTTCCAGAAGGTGAAGAAGTACGTACTCGCCAACGAGAAGCCCCATCCTTGACCCATGCCCGTAATCCGAATCAATTCGCTCGCCGACCCTGGGCTCGAACTTTATACACGGCTCACCGAAGCACAGCTGCGCAACCGCCTCGACCCGTCGAAAGGGATCTTCATAGCCGAGAGCCCCAAGGTGATCGCCGTGGCGATGGATGCGGGCTATCAGCCGGTCTCGCTTCTATGCGAGGAGCGACATATCGAGGGTGACGCCGCACCGCTGATTGCGCGGCATCCCGAAATGACCGTTTACACAGGCTCACGCGAGCTATTGGCCGAGCTGACGGGCTACACCCTCACCCGCGGAGTGCTCTGTGCCATGCGGCGCCCTACCCCGCGCACATTGGAGGAGGTATGCAATGCGCAGGCAAGGAGAATTGTTGTGATAGACGGCGTGGTCGACACGACCAACATTGGCGCGATATTCCGCTCGGCTGCCGCGCTCGGCATAGACGGCGTAGTGCTGACCCCGACCTCGTGCGACCCGCTCAACCGCCGCGCCATCCGTGTCTCGATGGGATCAGTGTTCCTCGTTCCGTGGA
>CAMWXQ010000046.1 GCA_947178235.1 uncultured Muribaculaceae bacterium | reverse complement strand
ACCCGCCACCGCCAAGCGCATCGGCGGCCTCGACCGCACCACGGAGCCCGGCGCCAACGGCGATCCCCTGTACCTCGACGTACGCGACTGCTTCTACGGCAAGGAGAATGCCCCCGTCATCGTCGGCGGCCGCTATGGTCTGGCTTCGAAGGACACCACCCCCGCACAGATCCTCTCCGTATTCGAGAACCTCGCCCTCCCCGAGCCCAAGGACCACTTCACCGTGGGTATCGTGGACGACGTGACCTTCACCTCGCTCCCCGAGAAGGCTGAGATCGCCCTCGGCGACAAGAGCACCTTCGAGGCCAAGTTCTACGGCCTCGGCGCAGACGGTACCGTGGGTGCCAACAAGAACTCGGTGAAGATCATCGGCGACAACACCAACAAGTACTGCCAGGCATACTTCGCATACGACTCGAAGAAGTCGGGCGGCTTCACCTGCTCGCACCTCCGTTTCGGCGACGCTCCCATCCGCTCGACCTATCTGGTGACCACCCCCAACTTCGTGGCTTGCCACGTACAGGCTTACCTGCACATGTACGACGTGACCCGCGGTCTGCGCGACGGCGGCACCTTCCTGCTCAACACCATCTGGGAAGGCGAGGAGCTCGCGAAGAACCTCCCCAACAAGATCAAGAAGTACTTCGCTGACCACGACATCAAGGTCTACTACATCAACGCCACCAAGATCGCCCAGGAGATCGGTCTCGGCAACCGTACCAACACCATCCTCCAGAGCGCATTCTTCCGCATCACCGAGGTTATCCCCGTGGACCTCGCCGTCGAGCAGATGAAGAAGTTCATCGTCAAGTCCTACGGCAAGAAGGGCCAGGATGTCGTCGACAAGAACTATGCAGCCGTAGACCGCGGCGGCGAGTACAAGGAACTCACCGTCGACAAGGCATGGAGCAACCTCACCCCCGAGGCTCCCGAGGCCAACGACGATCCCGCCTTCATCAACGAAATCGTCCGCCCCATCAACAAGCAGGACGGCGACCTCCTCAAGGTCAGCGCCTTCGTGGGCCGCGAGGACGGCACATGGGAGCAGGGCACCGCTGCCTATGAGAAGCGCGGCGTCGCAGCCTTCGTCCCCGAGTGGCTCGCCGAGAACTGTATCCAGTGCAACAAGTGTGCATACGTCTGCCCCCACGCTGCAATCCGTCCCTTCGTCCTCGACGCCAAGGAGATGGAAGGCGCACCCTTCGGCGAGGCTGACACCCTGCCCGCAATCGGCAAGTCGTTCGCCGGTATGCGCTTCATCCAGGCCGTCGACGTACTCGACTGCCTCGGCTGCCAGAACTGTGTGGCTGTCTGCCCCGGCAAGAAGGGCGTGAAGGCTCTCGAAATGAAGCCCCTCGAAACCCAGCTCGACGTACAGAAGGAGTGGGACTACTGCGTCAAGGAGGTTGCCTCGAAGCAGGACCTCGTGGACGTGAAGGCCAACGTGAAGAACTCGCAGTTCGCACAGCCCCTCTTCGAGTTCTCCGGCGCATGTTCGGGCTGCGGCGAGACCCCCTATGTGAAGCTCATCTCGCAGCTCTTCGGCGACCACGAGATCGTGGCCAACGCCACCGGCTGCTCGTCGATCTACTCCGGCTCGGTACCCTCGACCCCGTACACCAAGAACGCCAAGGGCGAGGGCGTGGCATGGGCCAACTCGCTCTTCGAGGACTTCGCTGAGTTCGGTCTCGGCATGAGCCTCGCACACGAGAAGCTCCAGGCCCGCGTAGCCGACTACATGCAGAAGGCTCTCGACTGCCCCACCTGCGGCGCAGAGATCAAGGCCCTCGCACAGAAGTGGCTCGACAACCGCAACGACGTCGCCGCAACCAAGGAGGTTGCCGAGGCCATCGTACCTCTCTGCGAGGCTTGTGGCTGTGACGTCTGCAAGGGTCTCCTCACCGTGAAGGAGCACATCGCCAAGCGTTCGCAGTGGATCATCGCCGGTGACGGCGCCGCATACGACATCGGCTTCGGCGGCCTCGACCACGTGCTCGCAAGCGACAAGAACGTCAATGTCCTCGTCGTCGACACCGAGGTCTACTCGAACACCGGCGGCCAGTCGTCCAAGGCTACTCCCCTGGGCGCCATCGCCAAGTTCGCCGCTGCCGGCAAGCGTGTCCGCAAGAAGGATCTCGGCCTCATCGCCTCGACCTACGGATACGTCTACGTGGCTCAGATCGCCATGGGCGCCGACAATGCCCAGACCCTCAAGGCTATCCGCGAGGCTGAGGCATACGACGGTCCCTCGCTGATCATCGCCTACGCTCCCTGTATCAACCACGGTATCCGCAAGGGTATGGGTCACGCACAGGAGGAGCAGGCCGCAGCCGTCGAGTGTGGCTACTGGCACCTCTGGCGCTACAACCCCGCTCTCGAGATGGAGGGCAAGAACCCCTTCACCCTCGACTCGAAGGAGCCCGATTGGGACAAGTTCGAGGACTTCCTCAAGGGCGAGGTCCGCTACGCATCGGTAGCCAAGCAGTATCCCGCCGAGGCAGCCGAGCTCTTCGCAGCCGCCAAGGAGAACGCCAAGTGGCGCTACAACAACTACAAGCGTCTCGCTCAGCAGCAGTGGGGCGTGGAGCCATCTCCCGTGGTTGAGTGATAGCATCACCGATCCCATCTGAATAAAAAATGACCGCGCTCCCCATCGACGGGGGGCGCGGTTTTTTATGAATCGGGGAATTTTGAATTTGGAATTTTGAATTATCGGGGGTGGGAGATAAGTCTTATAACTCTTATGAGACGTATAATTCCAAATTCAAAATTCCAAATTCTCCATTTACTCCATCAGCTTGCGGTAGCGGCGGCGGGGTGGCTCCTTGCCGTCGTTCTGGCGGCGCTTGTACTCTTCGTAGTCCGAGTACGAGCCCTCGTAGAAGACTACCTTGCCGTCACCCTCGAAGGAGAGGATGTGCGTGCAGATGCGGTCGAGGAACCATCGGTCGTGGCTGACGACGACGGCGCAGCCCGCAAAGTCGTCGAGGCCCTCTTCGAGTGCGCGGAGGGTGTTGACGTCGATGTCGTTGGTGGGCTCGTCGAGCAGGAGTACGTTCCCCTCCTCCTTGAGGGCCATGGCCAGGTGGAGGCGGTTGCGCTCACCGCCCGAGAGGACAGCGATTTTCTTCTCCTGGTCGGCGCCTGTGAAGTTGAAGCGCGAGAGGTAGGCGCGGGCATTGACGTCGCGGCCACCCATGCGGAACGACTCGACCCCCTGCGAGATGACCTCGTAGACCGAGCGCTCGGGGAGCAGGTCGTGGTGGGTCTGGTCGACATAGGCGTTCTTGACGGTCTCGCCGACCTCGAATGTGCCCGCGTCGGGTGTTTCCTGGCCCATGATGAGGCGGAAAAGCGTGGTCTTGCCGGCGCCGTTGGGGCCGATGACGCCCACGATGCCACCCTGGGGGAGCGAGAATGAGAGGTCGTCGAAGAGCTTCTTTGAGCCGAAGGCCTTGCTGAATCCCTGGACGTCGATGACCTTCTGGCCGAGGCGGGGTCCGTTCGGGATGAAGATTTCGAGACGCTCCTCCTTGGCCTTCTGATCCTCGTTGAGGAGGCGGTCATAGGAGTTGAGACGTGCCTTGCCCTTGGCCTGGCGCGCCTTTGGGGCCATGCGCACCCATTCGAGCTCGCGTTCGAGGGTCTTGCGGCGCTTTGAAGCTTGCTTCTCCTCCTGGGCCATGCGCTTGGTCTTCTGGTCGAGCCACGACGAGTAGTTGCCCTTCCAGGGGATACCCTCGCCGCGGTCGAGTTCGAGAATCCACCCTGCGACGTGGTCGAGGAAGTATCGGTCGTGGGTGATGGCGATGACGGTGCCGGGGTACTGTTGGAGGTGCTGTTCGAGCCAGTCGATGCTCTCGGCGTCGAGGTGGTTGGTGGGCTCGTCGAGCAGGAGGATGTCGGGCTGTTGGAGCAGGAGGCGGCAGAGGGCCACGCGGCGGCGCTCGCCACCCGAGAGGGTCGAGATCTTCTGGTCGTCGGGGGGACACTGGAGGGCGTCCATGGCGCGTTCGAGCTTGGAGTCGAGATTCCATGCGTCGGCGGCGTCGAGCTTGTCCTGCAACTCGGCCTGGCGCGCGAGCAGGGCGTCGAAGTCGGCGTCGGGGTCGGCGAAGGCCTCGTTGACCTTGTCGAACTCGGCGAGGAGGTCGGTGATAGGCTTGACGCCCTCGCGCACGACCTCGATGACGGTCTTGTCGGGGTCGAGCTGCGGATCCTGTTCGAGATAGCCTACCGAGTAGCCGGGCGAGAACACGACTTCGCCCTGATAGCTCTTGTCGATGCCGGCGATGATTTTCAGCAGGGATGATTTACCCGAGCCGTTGAGGCCTATTATGCCGATCTTGGCGCCGTAGAAGAAGGAGAGGTAGATGTTCTTCAACACCTGCTTCTGAGGGGGGTAGGTCTTGGAGACACCTACCATGGAGAAGATAACTTTCTTGTCGTCTGCCATTATGTGGGGTTTAGAGTTTAGAGTTGAAAGTTGAAAGATAGCTAATTTAGCTAAAATAGCTATTTTAGCTATTTATCGTATCTGTTCCTCGGGTGGAACATGAGTATGTCTTCGCGGAGGGCGGTGCGGTCGAGGTGGAGGTAGATCTGGGTGGTGTCGATGCTGACGTGGCCGAGCATCTGCTGGATGGCGCGGAGGTTGGCGCCCCCTTCGAGGAGGTGGGTGGCGAAGGAGTGGCGCAGCGTGTGGGGCGAAATCACCTTGCGTACGCCTGCGGCATCGGCCAGGGCACGGACTATCTGGAACACCCGCTGACGGGTCAGTGCCGTGCCGCGCGAGGAGAGGAAGAGGATGTCGCGCGCGTCGGGGGAGACCCGCATACGGGCGCGGTCGCGCATCCAGTCGTCGATGCACTCGACGGCGCTCTCGCTCATGGGCACCATCCGCTCCTTGTCACCCTTGCCGCGCACGACGAGGTATCCCTCGGTGGCGTATATCTTCGAGATTTCGAGCCCCGTGAGCTCGCTGACGCGCAGGCCGCAGCCGTAGAGCACCTCCATCATGGCCCTGTCTCGGTTGGCCTCGGCCTTCAAGGGGTCGATGGCGTCGATCATGGCGTCGATCTCGTCGACGGTCAGCACCTCGGGCAGATGGAGGCCGAGGCGGGGGGATTCGAGCAGCGCGGCAGGGTCGGCGTCGAGGTATCCCTCGGTGGTGAGCCATCGGAAGAAGGACTTGGCCGAGGCGACGGTACGCGCCTGGGTCCTCGGGGCTATGCCGAGGTCGTGCAGGTCGCCGAGATAGAGGCGGAGCGTGTCGAGGGTGACGTCGCGCAGCTGCACACCGCTCTCGGCGAGCCACCCGAGCAGCCGCCGCAGGTCGGAGAGGTATCCGAGCGAGGTGTTCTCGCTCCTGCCGCGGTCGAGGGTGAGGTTGAGCTCGTACTCGCGCAGGGCCTTGTCTATGTCGAGGTGTCGGAGTGTCTCGGGCATGGTCAGCGGAAATTGATCTCGAAGGTCTGTGGGGTGAGGTCGGGGCGCATCACCATGAGGGCCCTGTCGCCGTCGGTGAGGCAGATGCCCCGGTCGGCTCGGCCGAGCAGGGGGAGACGTGCGCCGCCACCTATATATATAATCGCGCGCGCGGGGAGAGGCGAGGGGATGTGGTCGCCGTCAGTGAAGATGAAGGGCTCCTCGCCCGCGTCGGCCTCCGTGGCGAACCTCACCGTCGAGCGGGCGGCCTCGAAGGCTTCGCGCTCGGCCGCGGTGAGGGTCACACCCTCAGGGACGATGACCGTGCGGGGGTCGAACTCACAGGCCACGCGGAACAGGAGCCTCTCGCGTGCCCCGGCGAGCCGCCCGTAGGCATACCACGCGCACCCCGGGTCGCGCAGGACCGTGGTCGTGAGGCGGAAGGCCAGGGGGGAGTGGATTCCATGCCCCTTTGACCGCCACCATCGTCCTATGCGCCCCGATGCCGTCATGCCTCCTTGCGGGTCTGCCTCCTCGGGCGCAGGGCCATCCCCACGGCGCAGATGGCCGCGATGTAGATGAGTATGACTGAGATGCGGGCGAGTGTATCGGTGGTGTGGAGCGAGCGGGGGTCAAAGGTCATCGTGAGGGTATGCTCGCCCGCGGGGAGAGCAGCGGCACGCAGGACATAGTCCACGCGGCCAAGTTCGACAGGCTCGCCGTCGACCTCGGCTCTCCATCCCCAGGGGAAGTAGACCTCCGAGAAGACCGCGAGGCGCGGGGCCGAGGTGCGGTAGCGGTAGGTGAGGCGGTGGGGGGCATAGGTGGTCTCGGTGATGTAGTCGGTGGAGTCGGCCATACCCTTCGGCGCGCCGAGCACACCCTCGAAGCGGCGGTCGGCTACGGCGTGGCGCGCGGGGTCGATGTGCGATAGGGCAGCCATCTCGGCGTCGGCGCCCGAGACGTAGCTGAGGGTATCGACGAACCACGCGTTGCCCATCGCCTCGGGGTTGAGGATCGGATTCCCCTCCATGTCGACGATGTAGCGGGCATTGAGCATATTGAGGACATTCCAGTCGGCATCGTTCTGCGATCCGTCGGTGAAGTGGCTCAGATGGCGGTCGATGAGGTCCTGGTAGCGCGTGAGCTTGGCGGCGTGGTAGCCACCGACCATCTTGTGGTAATAGCTCGGGTCGGCGCTGTAAAAGCGGGGTATGTCCATGACACGGTAGTTCTGCGTCGTGTCGGCGAGGATGGTGCGGTCGGCAGGGGTCATGGCTATCGGCGCTCCGACCTGGACCGACGCGGGCACGAAGCTCGTGTGCGAGAGGTAGCGCTTGTTGACCGTATAGAGGTCCACGCCGACGATGGCGGCGACGAGGAGCGCGGCGGGGAGGGCGCGGAGGCGTCCGCGGACAAAGAACCACAGGACAGCGGCACCGAGCAGGACGAAGATGAGCGAGCGGATCGAGTCGGCCCGCACGAGCGCGTAGCGCAGCGTCTCGACGGCGTTCCAGATGGCGGGGTTGGCGAGGGAGAACTGCGAGGCCTCCTGGGCCGAGTAGCCCTGCGAGATGAGCGAGCGGGTGATGTAGCCGTCGATCATACGGTCATTGTCGCAGACGGCGCTCCCGAACAGTCCGGGCACTGCCCATCCGAGCAGACAGATGAGGGCCGTGATACCGAGACACCATGCGGCGGGGCGCAGCCATCGGCCACGCTCGGCGGCGGGGGTGTCGAGCAGTTTCTGCAAGCCCATCATGGCGAGCAGCGGGATGGTGAACTCGGCGATGACCAGGATGCTCTCGACGGTGCGGAACTTGGAGTACATCGGGGCGAAGGAGAGCATCAGATCGGTGAAGACCATCGCGTGGCGACCCCAAGCGAGCAGAATCGAGAAGAGTGTCAGCACGACGAGCGCCCATTTGAGCGGCCCCTTGACCATCACGGCGCCGAGCAGGAAGAGGGCGAAAATGAGCGCGCCGACGTAGACGGGGCCGTTGGTCCCCTCGGGGTCGCCGAAGTACTGGCTGAGGTATCCGAGGTACTGCGCCTCCATAGCGCCGACCTCGCCGGAGGCCACCATCGTGCGCCCGCGGTCGGTGTCGGCGAGCGAGGTGGCCGTCATGCGTCCCCCCTCGGGGCGTGCCGAGGCTCCACCCTTGATGTGCGGGATGAGGAG
>CAMWXQ010000045.1 GCA_947178235.1 uncultured Muribaculaceae bacterium | reverse complement strand
TCGATGTAGAATGCCGCGAATGTCGCATAGACCCTGCCGCGGTCGACACTGAAGTGTCCGCCGACCTCATAGTTCCACGACGTCTCGGGCTTGTAGCTCACGATCTTGTCGACGTCGATCTCCGGTGCCTGGCCCATGACCTGCATCATCTTGTCTTGGAGGATGGTGCTGAACATCTGGGTGTTGAAGCCGCCCGCCTTGTAGCCCTTCGATACCGAGGCGAAGAAGGCCGAGTTGCGGTGGTTGAATGTGGCCGAGACCGAGGGGAGGAGCTGGGAGAAGGTCTTCGAGAGGTGGCCGTGGTCGTCGATGTCTATCGGCCGCTGAGCCATCGGTATATTCCCGCGGTACATCGTGGCCGAGGTGTTGACGCGGCTGTCATAGCTGAGGTTGGCGTGTTCGTAGTCCCATCGCAGTCCCGCGGCGAGCTCCCACGGGCCGAGCGTGACGGTGCTTCGGTGATAGAGCGAGATGCCGCGCGAGGGATTGCGGAACGCCGAGCCGAGCAGTATGTCGGGTTCGTCCCAACGCAGCTCCATGCCCGGGGGGAGGTGGGGATTGACATTGGCGAGGATGAGCTGGTCAATGCCGTCCTGCCCGAATATCACGGGGGCGGTCATGCGTCCGTGCTTGTAGAAGGCGAATGCACCGCCGAGCCATGAGTAGCGCCCCTTGGAGCCGCGGAAGACGATGTCCTCGGTGAGGCTCCACTCGTGGATGCGCTGCGAGAGGGTGAAGAGGCTCTGCGGCGTGAAGTCCTGGTCGAGGGTCATGTTGTCGTGGAGCATCTGGAAGCCCGTGATGGAGGCCATCGTGAAGCCCGGGGCATTCCACTTGACGGTGAGCCCCTCGGTGAGCCCCGTACGGCGGTAGTAGCAGGTATCGTTGTAGTTTGGATGATCGCTGCCGTCGAGGACATAGGGGTATCCGTGCTGACGTGCGTGCGAGGCCGACAGGGTATTCTCGACGGTCACCGCGTCGGCCGGGCGCCAGATCATGCGCCATCGTCCGGCCACGTCGCCGAGTTCGCCGCAGCGGGCCTCGTTGATGCGGTTGTGGGCGTATCCGTTGGTGTGGCTGCCGAAGAGGTTGACGCTCGTCGCAAACCGCTCGCGGGGCTTCACGTACACACCCGCCGAGATGCGGCTGAATGCGTAGCTGCCACCCTCGGCCAGGAGGCGGAGCCCCTGGAAACGCATCGGCGAGAGCGTATATATATTGATGAGGCCCGCGATGGTGTTGCGTCCCCACAGGGTCGACTGCGGGCCGCGCAGGACCTCGACGCGCTCGACGTCGGCCATGTCGAAGTCGTAGGCGTTCTTGTTCAGGTAGGGAATGTTGTCGACATTGAGCCCGACGGCGGGCTGGTCGATGCGGGCGCCGATGCCGCGGACATATATCGATGCGGTCATGGGCGAGCCGTAGGAGGGCATATAGAAGTTGGGGGCCATCTCGCTGACATCCTGTATGCCGGCGATGTCGAACTGCTCGACGGCGAGCGAGTCGAGGATGGTGACCGTGACGGGCTGGCGCAGGAGCGAGGTGGCCTGCTTGATGGCGGTGACGCTGACCTCGGAGAGGGTCAGCGTGGCGTCCACGGTGTCGGTGCGCTCGACGGTGGCCGTGGTGGCGCCGGCGGCGCCGGCCATGGTGAGGAGAGCCCCGAGGAGCAGGGGACGCTTAGAGCGTGATTTCATCTTCGTCAAGTAGAAATGTGATTTCATCGAGAATGTTGAGGCAGAGGGGTCGGGAGCGCGGCTCGGCGCGTTCGAGCTCGGCCTCGGCGACGGGGCGGACGAGGGGGGCATTCTCGCGCGTGAGAATGTTGCGCATGAGGCGCAGGGCCGTGTAACGTGTCATCGGCACGGGGTCGGCGGCGAGCTCCGAGGCGAGCTCCCATGCCGAGGGGAGACGGCGCAGAAGGCGGTGGCAGAGGATGTCGGCGACCTCGGCGGCGGGGACCGCGCGCATCCATCGCCGCGCCGTCTCGGTTGTCATCGCGTCGGCGGGATAGAGCATGGGGGCGAGCAGCAGGCTCTCGCGTGTGCGGCGGTCGGCCCACAGCTCCTCGGCGAGCTCGGCCGAGTGGCCGGTCTCGGCGGCGATGTCGATGATCTGCGGGAGGTTGAGGCCGAAAATCATCCGGCAGGGATGGCCGCTGCGGCGCAGTGTGTCGGCCACGATGCCGTTGCGCATGGCGTAGAAACGGCGCTTGACCTGTTGCATCGGGCTATATTCAGTCATCGGTTCTGAACAATTCCCCAAGTCGGGGCGTTTAAGAGATAGTTTTAACTATTTAAATTCATCACGACTATGAGCAAATCCAAATCTTCCACAAGCGTGTGGCTCGTCATCGGAGCCCTGGTGCTGATCGCACTCCTTCTCGTCTGGCTCACGATGGCCGACCTCTTCGGCGACACTGATGTCGCAGCATTCATTCCCACATTAATGTAAGACACTGAAACTTTTCAAAATTCAGCCCGCCCCCACACACAGGGGAGCGGGCTGAATTTTTTATTGTTGTCTGTCCGTAGAGGGGATTCGGGTACTGTGTCAGATGGCGTCGTCCTCGACATTCTCGATGGCCTCGGCCTCGACTGCGGCGGGGACATCCGAGTCGGCTGTGGCGGCTTCGAGCTTCTTCATGACGCTGAAAATGAATCCGGCGGAGAGGAGGCAGAGGCCGATGAGTATGGCCCAGATGGCTACGACGGGAATCTTGCCCCACAGGAGCATGGGGATCGAAACGAGGTAGTTGCCCACGGCGGTGGCGGCGAACCATCCGCCCATCATCGAGCCTTTGAGCTTCGGGGGTGCGACCTTGGACACGAACGAGATGCCCATCGGCGAGAGGAGAAGCTCGGCGAAGGTGAGGAGCAGGTAGGTGGAGATGAGCCAGTTGGAGGATACGTCGCCGTTGGTGCCCACGAGGTTAAGCGAGGCTACGACAATCACGCCGTAGGCCGCGGCGGCCATGAGCATACCGTAGCCGATCTTACGCGGGGCCGAGGGCTCCTTGCCCTTGCGGGCGAGCATCCCGAAGAAGGCCATCGAGAAGGGGGTGAGCGCAACCACGAAGAAGGGGTTGAACTGCTGATAGATGGCGGGGTCGATGCCCGAGACGGTCGCGGGGGTGTCGGCGGCGATGTACCATACGAGGGCGATGCAGGCGAGGAGGATGATGCCCGAGACGGTCTTGGCCTTGGCGGTCGCGCTCTGGACCACGCCGAAGAGGGCGTAGACGCCGGCGGCGATGGCTACGAGTGCCCAGATGTTGAAGCCGATGCGGGTCCAGCTCGAAGAGTCGGGCGAGGTACAGCTCTTGGCGAACTCGGTGAGGGTCTGTCCGTTCTGGTGGAATACCATCCAGAAGAAGATCACCACGCCGAAGACAAGG
The DNA here is from genome assembly GCA_947178235.1 of uncultured Muribaculaceae bacterium. GTDB lineage: Bacteria > Bacteroidota > Bacteroidia > Bacteroidales > Muribaculaceae > Duncaniella. The sequence goes on along the minus strand of CAMWXQ010000045.1, from coordinate 4,291 downwards.
AAGAGGGCCACGATGCGCTGCTTGGTCTGCTCGGGAGTGAGCTCGGGGAGCTTGGCTGCGGGAGCCTCCTGGGCCTTGCCGGCCTTGGGCTCGGGCTTCTTGTCGGTGATGATGTGTGCATAGCTCTTGCGGCCGAGCGAGTAGATGAGGAAGCTGACGATGAGCGACCCGCAGGCGAGCGCGAAGGCATACGAGCAGCCGGTCGAGAAGGCGGTGATGTAGCTGTCGGCGAAGGCCGTGAGGCTCTCGGCGGGAGCGGTGCACTGGGCGGCGAAGTCAGAGAGGTACTGCGCGAGGAATGCGGCGGTGTCGCCCCCCTCGGCCATGCCGTTCTTCACGGCGAACTCGGTCATGAGGCGGAGTTTGTCGGGATCGGTGGGCATGGAGGTGAAGCCATTGGTGTCGAGACACCAGTTGCAGACCGTCGCGGCCATCGAGTTGTCGGTGAGGAAGCCGGCGCCGCGCAGGGCGAGGTTTTTGAGGCTGATGGCCGCCATGGGGGCGAACATCGAGCCGAGGTTGATGGCCATGTAGAAGAGCGAGAAGGCCGAGTCACGCTTGGCTGCATAGCGGGGCTCGTTGTAGAGGTCGCCCACCATGACTTGGAGATTACCCTTGAAGAGACCTGTGCCCACGGCGATGAAGAGGAGCGCCGCAAGCATCATGACCATCGAGCCTGTGGCGCGCACGGGGGTCGGGAAGGCCATGAGGGCATAGCCCACGAACATGACGGCGATACCGGTCACGACGCACTTCGAGAAGCTCCAACGGTCGGCGAGCCAGCCGCCCAGGACGGGGAAGAAGTAGACGAGGGCGAGGAAAATCGAGAAAATCTGTCCCGTCCACGTAGCGGAGAGACCGAACTTAGCCTGCAAGTAGAACAGGAAAATCGCGAGCATCGTGTAATACCCGAAGCGCTCGCCCGTATTGGCCAGCGACAGGACGTAGAGCCCGAAAGGTTGGTTCTTGAACATAAGGGTAAAGGAATGTGACTTAAAAATCTCAGAGAGACATAATGGTATTTGAGGTGCAAAATTAGCAAAATTCCACGATTCCACCCAATCCCCGAGACAAAAAGCAGGTACAGAGGCAAAAAATATTCCCTCGGGGTGCCATCTGGCCGTTGCTCGGCTCAATTGTATCGGGTCAGAGAGCTCGGGCCCGAAAAAACAGAGGGTTTATTTTGAATTCTTGGAGATTTGACTTATCTTTGCAGGGACAATATCTCTAAGAGATTGTCGTTCAAGAGACTTATTGTATTTTCCCTTACCTAAAATCAAACCTTTTCATGAAGTATCCGTTCTCTCTTCTCGCCGCCCTGCTGGCTGTGTCGTCTGCCGTGGCCGAGACCCTGCCGTACCAGGACACATCACTCACGCCCATGGAGCGTGCGGCCGACCTGGTTTCGCGCATGACGCTCGACCAGAAGATCGACCAGGTCGGACACAGAACCTCGGCAATCCCGCAGCTCGGCCTCAAAGGCTATAACTATTGGAACGAGGCTATCCACGGTGTCGCACGTTCGGGTCTGGCTACGTCGTTCCCGGTCTCCAAGGCTCTGTCGGCGACCTGGGACCTGCCGCTGGTCCACTCGGTCGCCTCGGCCATCTCCGACGAGTGCCGCATATATACCAAGAACGAGGGGAAGGGGCTGATATACTGGTGCCCGACCATCAACATGAGCCGTGACCCCCGCTGGGGACGCGACGAGGAGAACTATGGCGAGGACCCGTGGCTGACGGGACGCATTGCCGTGGAGTTCATCAAGGGTATGCAGGGGGACGACCCGAAGCACTACAAGACCATCGCCACGGCCAAGCACTTCGCGGCCAACAACTATGAGAAGGGGCGCCACTCGACTTCGAGCGACGTCGACGACCGCAATCTGCGCGAGTATTACCTCCCCGCCTTCGAGATGGCCGTCAAGGAGGCAGATGTGCGCTCGGTGATGAGTGCCTACAATGCTGTGAACGGCATACCCTGCGGCGCCAACCACGTGCTGCTCATCGACATCCTGCGCGGTGAGTGGGGCTTCGACGGATTCGTGACCTCCGACTGCGGTGCGGTCGAGGATGTGTTCAACAAGCATCACTATGTCTCGAACGGGGCCGAGGCTTCTGCGGTCTCGATGGTGAACGGCGAGGACCTCAACTGTGGCGACACCTTCCAGCTCTACTGCAAGGAGGCTATCTCGAAAGGACTGATGACAGAGGCTGACCTCGACCGCGCGCTGACGCGCGTCCTCGCCGCCCGATTCTCGGTTGGCGAGTTCGATCACGCGGGCTCGGTGAGCTGGTCTTCGACCCCCGCGGATCTGCTCAACTGCCAGGCTCACCAGGACCTCGCGCTCAAAGCTGCCCGCGAGGCCATCGTACTCTTGAAGAACGAGAACAACTTCCTCCCCCTCGACCGCTCGAAGACGGTAGCCATCATCGGTCCGCAGGGGAATACCGTGACTCTCGGCGGATACTCGGGCTCGCCGACGGCCCTCTCGACCGTGCTCGACGGCGTGGCCGCCAAGCTCGGGTTCACCTTTGACGATGGGACTGTCCAGTTCGAGGACTGCACCGAGCAGTCTGTCCCCTCGACGAGCAAGCGCCTCACCCACGAGGCCAACGGATCGGCCGGAAACCTCGGTTATATATATGACAACGACTGGGTGGCCTTCGATAATGTCAACTTCGGCCAGGGTCGTACCCGCCTCGAAATCTTCCACGCGGCCAAGAACAACAATCCCACCGTCGTGAAATTCTATCTCGACAACATGGATGGCGCGCCCGCGGCCACGGTAACCTGCCCAGTGACCGGGAATTGGAGTACATATGTAGTCACAGGCGTCGACGTTGACCCCACCGTGTTCAAGGGTGTCCACAAGGTCTACACCAAGTTCGAGGGTGGCAACAACGGCGACAAGTATTGCGCCAACATGGACTGGTTCCGCTTCTATGACCCTGCCGTCACCAATCCGCTCGAAGAGCAGGGCCCTGTCTACTGCTTCAAGGGTTGTGACATCTCCGGGTCGGCAGGGAGCAACTTCACCCGCGCCATCGAGATCGCCCGCAAGGCCGATGTGGTCATCTTTGCCGGCGGCACAGACCTCTCCGTCTCGGATGAGAGCCACGACCGAACCTCGCTCGACCTCCCGGGCGACCAGCAGAAACTGCTCGAAGCCATCTATGCGGCCAATCCCAATGTGGTCCTCCTGCTCCAGACCTGCTCGTCGATGACTATCGGCTGGGCCCAGCAGCATCTCCCCGCCATCGTCGAGGCGTGGTACGACGGCCAGGCCCAGGGGCAGGCCATCGCCGATGTGCTCTACGGCGACTTCAATCCCTCGGGTCACCTCACGTCGACATGGTACAGCTCGCTCTCCGCGCTCCCCTCGGGTATGCTCGACTATGACATCCGCAGCGCGGGCTATACATATATGTATCACCGCGGGACGCCACTCTACCCCTTCGGACACGGTCTGAGCTATACCACCTTCGAGTATTCGGGCCTCACCCTCTCGTCCGACCGACTCTCCAAGAACGGTACCGTCACCGCCGACTTCACCGTCACCAACACGGGCAGCCGCGCCGGGGCCGACGTGGTACAGCTCTATGCGTCTTGCCGCTCCTCGATCGAGCGTCCCCGCCTCCAACTCGTGGGCTTCGACCGCATCGAACTCGAACCGGGCCAGAGCGCGAAGGTCTCCATCCCCCTCAGTCACGAGCAGCTCGCATACTTCAACACCGCCACCCAGACATTCGACGTCGAGGAGGGCACCGTCGACATCATGGTCGGCGCATCCTCGGCTGACATCCGCCTGCGCTCGTCCCTCACCACCGAGGGTGCCGTCGTGAAGCTCACCTACAAGTCGGACAACTCGGCCATCCCCGAGGTCACCGGTCCCGTGGCCGCCGACGGACGATGGTACGACCTCTCCGGCAGATATGTAGGCACGGACACCGACCGCCTCGCCCCCGGATACTATGTGACCGCAGGTAAGGTAATCAAGAAATAACCAATGTAGTCAATAATATGAGAATCCTACGTACACTCATACTCGCCGGCGCGGGCCTCGCATGGGGCCTCGGCGCCTCGGCCCAGGAAAAGGTGCCCTTCAACGGCCTCATCCTCGACGCCGCCCTAAAACCTGTCAACAAGGTCAAGGTCTATATCAACGATCCCAACTACTTTGCGCGCAGCGACAAGCAGGGCCGGTTCGGTCTCACCAACATCCTGCCCAACGATCCCCTCACCTTTGACTTCGGCAAGAAGCAAATAATCCGCATCCCGGTGGACGGAC
>CAMWXQ010000044.1 GCA_947178235.1 uncultured Muribaculaceae bacterium | reverse complement strand
CGATCGAGAAGGACAGGGAGCGCTCCTTCCTCCCCAATCTCATCGAAGCCCTCTCCGCGTCGGACTACGAAGCCCGCGCCGAAGAGCTCGCCGCTGCGGACGACAACTTCCGCCGAATCTACAAACGCCTCGTGCCTCCGCAGGGTCTCTGATCAAGGCGGGTGAACGATACCATAAAGCATGGCTGCCGCGGACCGGTCCGCGGCAGCCATGCTTTTGTTTTTACCATAAAATAATTCCCCCATGCACAAGATGGTTGCGAAACTTGGAGCGGGGTTTGGATTTGTGCGGGTAATTTGCTAATTTTGCGAAAATTTTTATAAGCCTTCACAGGCTGCCTCTTGCACAGTGGGGTAGCCATTAAGTTTCATAAGGATTATGTCCAAGAAATTCAAGGAATATACAGGGCTGAATCTGCCCGCCATCAATGCCGGTATCCTCGGTGATTGGGATGCCGAAGATGTCTTTGCGCGTACCATGACCGAGCGCGAGGGCTGCCCCTCATTCGTGTTTTTCGAGGGTCCCCCCTCGGCCAACGGCAAACCCGGTATCCACCACGTCCTCGCGCGTACCATAAAGGATATTTTCTGCCGCTACAAGACCATGAAGGGTTTCCAGGTCAAGCGCAAGGCCGGATGGGACACCCACGGTCTGCCCGTAGAGCTCGGCGTCGAGAAGAACCTCGGCATCACCAAGGAGGACATCGGCACCAAGATTTCGGTCGGCGACTACAATGCAGCCTGCCGCAAGGAGGTGATGAAGTTCACCGGCGAGTGGGAGGACCTCACCCGCAAGATGGGCTACTGGGTCGACATGCCCAACGCCTACATCACCTATGACAACCGCTATATCGAGACCGTATGGTGGCTCCTCGGACAGCTCTATGACAAGGGCTACCTCTACAAGGGCTACACCATCCAGCCCTATTCGCCCGCTGCGGGCACCGGCCTCAGCTCGCACGAGCTCAATCAGCCCGGATGCTACCGCGACGTGAAGGATACGACCGCCACGGCACTCTTCCGCATCCTCGACCCGAAGCCTGAGATGGCTACATGGGGTACACCCTGCTTCATGGCTTGGACCACCACCCCCTGGACCCTCCCCTCGAACACAGCTCTCTGCGTAGGCCCCAAGTTTGACTATGTAGCCGTGCAGACATTCAACCCCTACACCGGGGCACCCATCACCGTAGTGCTCGCCGAGGTGCTGATGAAGAGCTACTTCAAGCCCGAAGGCGCCGAGAAGCCGATGGAGGAGTACAAGCAGGGGGACAAGGTCATCCCCTACCGCATCGTCGGCTCTTGGAAGGGCTCTGAGCTCATCGGGATGCACTATGCCCAGCTCATGCCCTGGGTGAAGCCTGTCGAGAAGGTCGACGAGAACTCCCCCGCCTTCGTTACCGCCTACGCCGAGGCCCATCCCGAGAAGATGTTCAAGGCCGAAGGGGACAGCTTCGTCGAAATCTCCGAGGAGGCCTTCCGTGTCATCGGCGGTGACTATGTGACCACCGAGGACGGTACGGGCATCGTGCATATCGCTCCCACCTTCGGTGCCGATGACGCCAAGGTAGCCAAGGCTGCCGGCATCCCCTCGCTCTTCATGATCAATCTCCGCGGCGAGACACGCCCGATGGTTGACCTGCAAGGCAAATATTATCCCCTCGACAAGCTCGCTCCCGAGTTCGTAGAACGTTGCGTCGACGTCGAGCTCTACTCGAAGCACGCCGGGGACTATGTCAAGAACGCATATGACCCCCGCTTCAATCCCGGCGGCAAGTATGACGAGGAGGCCGCCGCAAAGGCCGAGGACCTCAACATCGTCCTCTGCATGGAGATGAAGCAGGCCGGCGAGGCATTCAGCATCGCCAAGCATGTCCACAACTATCCCCACTGCTGGCGCACCGACAAGCCTGTCCTCTACTATCCCCTCGACTCGTGGTTCATCCGCTCCACCGCCGTTCGCGAGCGTCTCATGGAGCTCAACGAGGGTATCCTCTGGAAACCCGCTTCCACAGGCTCGGGCCGATTCGGCAAGTGGCTCGAAAATCTCCAGGACTGGAACCTCTCACGCAGCCGCTACTGGGGTACCCCCCTCCCGATCTGGCGCACCGAGGATGCCCGCGAGGAGCTCTGTATCCGTTCGGTCGAGCAGCTCTACAACGAGATTGACCGCGCCGTCGAGGCCGGTCTGATGACCTCAAACCCCTACCGCGACCTCGGGTTCGAGCCCGGCGTATATACAAAGGAGAATTACGAGAAGATCGACCTGCACCGTCCCTATGTCGACGACATCGTCCTCCTCTCCCCCTCGGGCAAGCCGATGCACCGCGAGAAGGACCTCATCGACGTGTGGTTCGATTCCGGCTCCATGCCCTATGCCCAGATACACTATCCATTCGAGAACAAGGAGGCTTTCGACAACCGCACCGTCTACCCCGCCGACTTCATCGCCGAGGGTGTCGACCAGACCCGCGGATGGTTCTTCACACTCCACGCCATCGCCGGTATGCTCTTCGACTCTGTGGCCTACAAGGCTGTGGTCTCCAACGGCCTCGTACTCGACAAGAACGGCGAGAAGATGTCGAAGCACAAGGGCAACACCGTCGACCCCTTCGGTCAGATTGCTGAGTTCGGCGCCGATCCCGTGCGCTGGTACATGATTGCCAACTCCTCACCCTGGGACAACCTCAAATATGACCCGAAGGGTGTGCTCGAAACCTCGCGCAAGCTGTTCGGCACGCTCTACAACACTTACAGCTTCTTCGCCCTCTACGCCAATGTCGACGGATTCGACCCCGAGGCACCGCAGGTACCCCTGGCCGAGCGTCCCGAGATCGACCGTTGGATTCTCTCGCTGCTCAACACCCTCGTGCGCGAGGTCAACGAGTCGCTCGACGACTACGAGCCCACACGTGCCGCGCGTGCCATCGCCGAGTTCGTGGGTGACAACCTCTCCAACTGGTATGTCCGTCTCAACCGCCGCCGTTTCTGGGCCGGGGAGATGACCCAGGACAAGCTCGCCGCATATCAGACACTTTACACTTGTCTGCGCACACTGGCCCTGCTCACCGCACCCTTCGCACCCTTCTTCGCCGACCGCCTCTGGCGCGATCTCAACGGCGAGGAGGCAGGTTCGGTACACCTCGCCAAGTTCCCTGAGTTCGATCCCGCACTCGAAGCCGCCGAGCTCGAAGCGCGTCAGAAGATGGCTCAGAGCATCACATCCATGGCCCTCGCACTCCGCCGGAAGGTCAACATGAAGGTTCGCCAACCCCTGCGTACCCTCATGGTACCCGTGAACGACGACACCCAGCGTGCCACCCTCGAAGCCATCGCCGATCTCGTGAAGAGCGAAATCAACGTCAAGGAGATCAAGATCGTAACCGATGAGGACGGCGTCATCGTCAAGCGCGTCAAGCCCGACTTCAAGAAGCTCGGCCCGAAGCATGGCAAGAACATGAAGGCCGTGGCCGCTGCCGTACAGGCCCTCGACACCAAGGCCGCCATACGCCTCGAAAAGGAGGGTTCGATCGAAATCGACGTCAACGGCACCCCCGCTGTCATCGACCTCGCCGATGTCGACATCATCTCGGAGGATATCCCCGGGTGGCTTGTCGCCAACGACGGTCCGCTGACCATCGCCCTCGACGTCACCGCCGATCCCTCGCTCGAACGCGAAGGCATCGCCCGAGACATCGTAAACCGCATCCAGCGCACCCGCAAGGAGCGTGACTACAACATCACCGACCGCATCTCGCTCACATTCAAGTCGACCGAGGCAGCCGACGAGGCTATCCGCGAGTTCTCCGACTACATTTCGTCCCAGGTGCTCGCCACCGGGCTCGAAATCGTCGACACGCTACCCGCACCCGCCGATGACGCCGACGTCACCCTCCTCGACATGGATGACTTCGAGCTCCCCGTCCGCATCTCGCTCAGCAAGGCAGAGTGACGGACCTCCCGCAATACACAGGCCCCTGTGCCCGTCACACTCCCGCCACGGCGGAGAGTGTGACGGGTCGAGAGGCACTTTTGAACAAAAATGGACCTACGACTTACACACTAAACCCGCACACTGCTACTATTATGGCTGACAAGAAACGATACAGCGACGAAGAGCTCCAGGAGTTCAAGGAGATCATCCTTGCGAAGCTCGAAGTGGCCCAGAAGGAATATGAGTCCCTCAAGGCCAGCGTCACAAACTCAGAGGGGAACGATGTCGCAGACACATCCCCGACATTCAAGGTTCTCGAAGAGGGCGCCTCGACACTCTCCAAGGAGGAGGCCGGGCAGCTCGCCCAGCGTCAGATGAAGTTCATCCAGCACCTGCGCAACGCCCTCATCCGCATCGAGAACAAGACCTACGGCGTATGCTGCGTCACCGGCGAGCTTATCCCCGCCGAGCGTCTCCGCGCCGTCCCCCACGCCACCCGCTCGGTCGAGGGGAAGATGTCCGAACGAAAGAAGAACTGAACCCGTAACCCCAAATGCGCCGAAAACTCGCCATCACCTCCCTCCTCATCATCTTTGCCGTAGTCATCCTCGACCAGTTGCTCAAAATTTGGGTCAAGACCTCCTTCTACCTCGGCGAAGAACTCGTGATACTCCCGTGGTTCCGTCTGCTCTTTATCGAGAACAACGGCATGGCCTTCGGGATGACGATTGGGAGCAAACTGGCTCTGACCCTCTTCCGCATCGTTGTGGTTGGGGTACTCGGCGTGTATCTGGCCAAGGTCGTGCGCATACCGCGTGTCCCTGCGGGATACGTCCTGTGTCTCGCGTTTATCATTGCGGGCGCTGCGGGCAATATCTTTGACTGCCTCTTCTATGGGCTCATATTCAATAATCCGTGGCCTCCTCAGGTCGCGACCTTCGTCGAGTGGGGTCACGGCTATGCTCCCCTGTGCATGGGCAAGGTTGTGGATATGCTCTACTTCCCCCTGTTCACCTTCACATGGCCCGCGTGGCTGCCGATGATTGGTGGGACCGAGTTCGAGTTCTTCCACCCGGTTTTCAATCTCGCCGATGCCTCGATCTCGTGCGGCATCATAGTGCTGATCATCTTCTACCACCGCTACATCCTTATGCCTGCGGAGCTGCGCAAGCTCTGATTCTCATACACGTCTATGCGTAGCCTCAGACTTCTGCCCCCGACCATACTCGCGGCCTCCATCTTGGCGGCGTGTTCGTCCACGCCCGGCGGCGTCATACCCCCGAACAAGATGGCCCCGCTGCTCGCGGACATATATGTTGGCGAGGCTGTGGTCGAGACTGTCCCGAGGGATTATCCCGATGACTCGACGCGCCAGGCCCTCAAACAGTCCATACTCTCGCGCCACGGATACACCACTGTCGAGTTCGATTCATCACTCTGCTGGTATGGCCGCAACCTCTCCAAGTTCATGGAGGTCTCCGAGGAGGTTGAGAAGATTTTGCAGGAGCGCATCAAGGATGCCGAGACTCGTGGCGCACAGGGTACAGTCGCAACGAGGAACACAAGCATAGACGGCGACTCGGTCAATCTCTGGAATGGCCCGTCGCATCAGCGCATCTATCCGCATATACCCGCGGACTACTACACGGTCACCCTCTTCCGTGACAAGAACTGGGAGCGCGGTGACCGATACACCCTCTCGGCCAAGGGTGTGATGACCCAGGCCCCCGTCACCCTCATGCTCATCGCGGACTACAACGACGGCACCTCGGAATATGTATCGCTCGGGGCGGGCGGCGAGGATATGCACCGTCTAACCCTCGTCCTCGACTCGGCTAAGGTTGCCACCGAGGTGCGCGGATTCATCCGATATGTGGCGCCCGAAGGGGAGGTCAGCTACCTCGATTCGATCTCGCTTGTGCGTACGCGCGGTCGCAATGACAACAAGGTTGCCCGCGAGGGTCAGAAACTCACACATAACCGATGAACTCAGCTTCGGCCCTTGCACCCGGGCGGTGGCGATGTCATGCGGCTGCCGCCGAGGGGTTAGTTCATGTTCCGGCGCTCGTGACTGTATATGAGGATGGCTCGACAGAGGTGAGTACGTTCGGAGGAGAGACCCATTCGACCCGCGACATCAATGCCGTGGTCATGGTTGTCAAGCCCGATGCGGTCCCGACGCTTCCACCTACGCTGCCTGTACACGGTCTGCGCCCCGCCTTGACGGCTCTCGCTCATCTCACTGTCGGCGGAACACTCCCCATCTCAATCCCTTTGTCTGTCGGCTGAACATTTCTTCGCCCGTAGTGTTTTATCGGTATAATCACTCACCCAACTAAAAACACTACCCCCGTCATGAAGAAATTTTTACTCATTTTCTGCGCAGTGTTAGGCATCGCCGTCAGCGCAAGCGCCCAGAAGGCCCAGTTCCAGATCGGTTACGGCGGCTACACACAGATGGACAACAGCAATATGCACATCGGAGGCAAGATCGACAACGCCTGGGGTGCCCTCACGGCTGCCGTCAACTTCAATGTCGCACCCAAGCTGATGGTAGGCGGATCCTACACCTTCTCTTCCGCATCCTACAAGCATGACGGAGGCAATGCATACTATCACGTCCTCATGGTCAATGCACGTTACGACTACTGGCGCAACTCCATTGTGAAGCTCTATGCCCATGGCGCTCTCGGTGCATGTATCACCCACGCCACGGATGGCGACGATTGGAGCAAGAACAAGGGCTATGTAGCCTTCCAGGTTTCGCCTCTCGGAGCCGAGGTCGGCCTCGGACGCACCACTGCAATCTTCGGTGAGCTCGGCTATGGAGCCCAGGGGCTCTTGCAGGTCGGCTTCCGATTCAATATCTGACACTAACCCCCAAAACTCTCTCCCGATATGAACGACAGACTCACAGATGAGGAGCGCAAAGAGCTCCCCGACAGTGTCTACGGCCTCCCCGATCGCCGTGAATACCCCATGCCCGACGCAGCACATGTCCGCGCCGCCGAAGCATACTTCCGCTATTGCCCCGAGGACCTCAAACCACGCCTCGCCCGCGCCATCCTCGCCAAAGCCCGCGAATTCGGCGTAGACGTCCAAAGCCCCACCGTCCTCAGCTACGCCCAGGAGTAATCTCCCGAAAGACATTGAAAGAATATATAGAGCAAGAGGCTATGTCAAAATAGACGCAGCCTCTTGACTTTTCAAGTCACTAAACCAATGGCCTCCGGCCATAGATGCCCCGCAGGGGCACAACATCAGAAACCCCAATGTGGCCGCAGCTTATGCGGAGGCCTCATTGGGGAGACTCGATAATAGTACCAAGTCAACCCCGTGGGGGTTGCACAGCACATACGTATTACGTCTGTGTGGTACAGCCTCAACGAGGCAGATTGTTTGGGTTAGATCCGTTGACCCCAGTGAGGTCTCCGCTTCGCTCCGCCCACACTGGGGCTTCCTCTGTCGTGCCCCTGCGGGGCACCCATGACCTTCGCCATATATTTACGTTTTGAAGCACCCACATCCTCGACAGATATATGAAGAAATCTGTCAGGCTTACCTTTTTATCATATGATACAGGATCTGGCCGACGGGGAGGCCGATTTTTACTCTTTTGTTGATTTTGTAGTAAGGGGTGGCGATCGGTTCCGCCTCAAATCTCCTTGTGCCGATTTGTTGAACGGCTTGGACGCCTGCCTCTACGCCCCAATAGTCATTGATTTTGTAGTCGAACGCTCCCCCGAATGTCGTGCGG
>CAMWXQ010000043.1 GCA_947178235.1 uncultured Muribaculaceae bacterium | reverse complement strand
TACCAGGGTCGATGTTGATGTACGGGTCAAACTTCTGTATGGTTACCCTGTACCCGCGCGCCTTCAACAGACACGCGAGCGACGAAGAGATGATACCTTTGCCGAGCGAAGAAACCACGCCGCCCGTCACGAAGATGTACTTAGTATCCACGGTGAAAAATGATGGTAATGATTAACGGGACATTTCAAACCGCAAAGTTACGCAAAGTTTGCGAGAATCCCAAAAACCAATCATCCCGCCTCACTGAAATATTATGATTATCACCTTATCACCTTACTCCGATGTCGTGATTGCCCGTCGGGTCAGTATCTGCGGTTTTTGTGCCGTCCCATCGGTATTCACCTTTGTGCTTACCTCTTTTATCATGAAGTTCAAAGTGGATGTCGACTTTTTCAAAGTCAACGCTCAGATACCCTTTGCCAGAAGTGAATTTGTCAGAGCGGTAAATTCTTCGGAATGCGCCGTTGTTACTGTTATGGTTTGTTAATTCCTTATCAAATTTCCACCCATTAAGTCGGGCTATCACATCTGAACATTCATGGAGAATAGCGATTTTTTGCTTGGGATATTTTGCTATTTCTGCTAATTTCCCTTTAATGGAGTCATGGTACGCCGATGTCGTTGCTTTGTTCCACAGCGGTGTGACGGTCGGGGAATACTCTTTACAGTCTTGTTTTGAGACAAGATTCGCCAAGTCGAAAGGTTGTCCATCATCGGTTATCCGATCCTTGTCATACAGATTGTAGACAGTTGCATCCTTATCGTTCTTTTTACCCTTGATTTCGTGTGTTTCAAATTCGGCGTGGAATGTGAAACTGACGGATGGGCGAGACGATTCGTGGGCGTTTCCAAGCAGGATCGATCGTCTCCCATCTCCCAATACGAACACATGGCGGGGATTAACCTCTAAGTCATTTATAAGGTAGTTTCTTAGCTGGGGGACAAGGTTGCGGATGTCAAAGTTGTCTTCGTACATATAGTTACACTCACCGAGACGTGTATCGCAGATCTCCAGTCCTCCAAAACTACCCTCGATTATTACCCCCTCGAGGCCATATGTGATGTTGAGATGCTTGAGAAGTTCGAAGAACTTGTTGACCTTGTCTAATTGGTCAGTCAGTTTACTTTCTTTATTCCCGCACGAAAGGTCGTTGAGATATGCTTTCATACTTCAATTTCCACGGATTATTTCGCGCAAGGCATTTTCCCACTCATCAAAGAATCCCGGAGGCCAGTTGTCAAGGGTTCCGTCCTCGCTGAGTTCAATCTCTGTGTCTGAGTGAAATCCGTCCTTCTCCGTGATGAAGTGGATTGCAACGTTGATGGGGTCAATCTTGTGTTGCTTTGCAGCGACCCTCACTCCGTTGAGCAGATGGTCGCTATGGGTCTCGACAATAACCTGCAGTCCCCCCTGTGCTGCGATGGCAAGAAATTCGCCCATGCGTAACTGGGCTTTGGGGTGCAGATGAGACTCCGGATTCTCGACAATCATGAGTGACCCGGGTTTTGCCGTCAGCACGCCGAGGACTATGGGGAGGATATAAGTGTTGCCGAATGCCATATTCAGCGCCGATACTGGTCCCGATTTGGGCGTGTTGAATATGAGCTCGGCTCTGCCTTCTACCGGGTTGCCGTCGGCGTTGACCGTCACTCGCATGCCCAGTATGTGTGAGATCCAAGTGTTCACGTTGGCAGAGACGCTGCTTTTCCCATCTCTCATCAAATTATCGATATAGACCTCTTCGCCATTGTCGAGAGCTTCTTGGAGCCTAAACACCGTGCGATGTCCCAACCTGTCTCCGAGACGGCTGTCGAAGCGTTCGTCGTTTCCTTTGAGATATTCGCTCTGAGGGGACAGGCGATTGGCGTGGAGATAAACAAAGTCATTGCTGAACAGAGATGAGTGGGACAGAGCCTCGGGCATATTGGCTGAAACAGTGCAGACTGGTTGCTTGTCGGCTTTCGTCGCATCTGGGATGATTACGATGAAATCATCATCTACAAGATCATCGTATACAATGACCTTTATCTCCGGGGACTCACTTTCGGAATAGCGCACTTGCTCCGAGCTGACAAGGTTAACCAACTTGTCATCAAGTCGCAGTCTATTGTTGGTCTCAAAGTCGTATTTGCTTTGGACAATCATCAACAGTGATTGGATGATACTGGACTTTCCGGCTGCATTTCCACCGGCAATGATGGTCAGAGGCCGCATACGGATAGACTCCTGGCCGAAGCACTTGAAATTTTTCAGTTCAAGGTTGCGGATCATCTTTTCATATATTTTAATAATATGGTGCTTGTCTTCTTTATGTAATCTTTATACAGTGTCCCTTCACCGATCCGGCTACTCTTCTTCCACGCATACTCGAATCTATTGACAGTTTCCGAACCCTCAATATTAACCCCATCTCTGGCAAGGAGAGTGAGCACAATGGTTAGGATTGTCCGTTTTTTAGGATTCCATCGGAGATTGTCATTTTTAAAAAAGTTCTGCGTTACACGAGCAATGCGCTGAACCATTGCACGGTAGCCTTGAAGTTCGACATAAACTTGGAGAACGTCGAAACGTTCAAGCAGAAAAGATTCAAATATATTGAATCTCATGTTCCCGAGGTATGTGATAGGATTGACCTCGTCCGATTCGAAACGTGGGGCAAAGAGCATGGCAGTCATGATCTGCCACAGTAGATGTGGATCCTTTATACCAAGATCCGAGGCAAATTGCACTATCTTCTTGAACTCCTCGGGATAGACCGCCTGTGTACAGTTCCATAAATCAGCTTCTTTGCCTATTTTGAGGAGCGAAGTATTATAGAGTTCAAGTCTGTGGAGTGGGGGTGTATCGGGATTTATGATTGTGGCGACAATTTCGAGATTGGAGAGGCGGCTCCGCAATTTCAAGTGCAAATCAGTGAACTTGGGTCTGTGAAGGACTTCATTCTCAAGCTTGAAATCATTGTTTATATACTCAGCAATCGTCAATAGGAGTTCGGCACCATCCATTATATACCATGTCCGCTCGGCCCCATCGATTAAGATGGATGGGGGTGGCATATTCAAGATAAGAGACTCAATCACAGATGATTTGAGAGCAATAGACCATTTTTTGAATGGTCGGCCATCAATAAACTTAAGTTTATCGGATTGAAGCATATCGAGAAGTTCCGATACTCTAAAAATTCGGGTACGGAACATCTGGCCGCTGAAATCTGTCTCCCGCAGCGTCCTGTTTAAGTGGTCTTGAATAACATCCACACTCATATCAGTGCAAAGATAGTAAATATTACGTACACAGCCAAACTCCCACAAGAAGTTTATTTGTTCATGAAGCGTCTCTCCGCCATACGCAATATTGCGGCGATGTTATAGCCATATAAGGATTTTTTTGTAACTTTGCTGTCCTTTTTTATATTTATTTCATTTTTGGGCACGCTGATGCGCCTACCCAATCATATCATTAAATCAACTCAAAAGGACAGTAAAAGCCAAACAATGAACAACGACCAGATTAAGGTGATGTTCGCGACCGAGGAGCATGAGAAGTATGCCCAGAAGATCGTGGACCTCATCTATGAGTCGGCCCTCCAACGCGGGACAGGCATCGCACGACGCTCTCCCGAGTATATCGCCCAGAAGATCCGGGGCGGGAAGGCCGTTGTGGCTCTCTGTGACGATCGGCTGATAGGTTTCAGCTACATAGAGAGTTGGGAACACGGAGATTATGTGGCCACTTCGGGCCTTATCGTAGATCCCGAGTTCCGACGATTGGGCCTGGCTGCTCGCATCAAGGCGAAGACCTTCGAGCTTGCGCGCCTGCGTTTCCCCTTCGCAAAGATTTTCTCCATCACGACGTCGCTGCCTGTGATGAAGCTCAATTCGCAGATGGGTTACAAGCCTGTGACCTTCTCGGAGCTCACGACCGACGAGGAGTTCTGGGCAGGGTGCAAGGGGTGTGTCAACTTCGACATCCTCCAGCGCAACAACCGGCGCATGTGCCTGTGCACGGGAATGCTCTATGACCCGAAGGCGCGTCTCGAACGCCCGTCGAAGAGCCGTCCCTATCTGATGTGGCTCACCGGGAAGGTGAAGTCGCTCCTGCATCTCAAATAATCCATTCACAAAAACACCTCCACCTTATATATATTATGGAAAAGAAGAAAGTAGTTCTCGCATTCAGCGGCGGTCTGGATACCTCGTTTGCCGCGAAGTATCTCTCCGAGGATATGGGCTATGAGGTCCATACCGCAATCGCCAACACCGGCGGATTCGGCCCCGAGGAGCTCGAACGTATCCGCGAGCGTGCCCTGGCCCTCGGCGCTGCGTCGCACGCCACGCTCGATGTCACCGACGACTACTACAACCGTTCTATCCGCTATATGATTGCGGGCAATGTGCTCCGCAACGGCACATACCCCATCTCGGTATCCTCCGAGCGTATCTTCCAGGCACTCGCCATCATCGAGTATGCCAAGAAGATCGGCGCCGACGCCGTGGCCCACGGGTCGACCGGCGCAGGCAACGATCAGGTACGCTTCGACCTCACATTCCAGATCCTCGCCCCCGAGATCGAAATCATCACCCCGACCCGCGACATGACCCTCACACGCGAGTATGAGATCGACTACTTGAAGAAGCACGGCATCGAGGCCGACTTCAAGAAGATGGAATACTCCATCAACAAGGGCCTCTGGGGTACATCCATCGGCGGCAAGGAGACCCTGCGCTCCGAGCAGACCCTGCCCGACGCGGCCTATCCGTCGCAGGTGACCGCCGAGGGGGAGGAGAAGATGACCATAACGTTCGAGAAGGGTGAGCCCGTGGCCGTCAATGGCGTCCGCTATGCGAATCCCGTCGACGCCATCCGCGAGGTCGAGCGCCTCGGTGCCCGCTACGGCATCGGCCGCGACATGCACATCGGCGACACCATCATCGGCATCAAGGGGCGTGTGGGATTCGAGGCCGCCGGCCCCATCCTCATCATCGCCGCCCACAAGATGCTCGAAAAGCATACCCTCACCAAGTGGCAGCAGTACTGGAAGGACCAGATCGGCACGTGGTATGGGATGTTCCTGCACGAGAGCCAGTATCTCGATCCCGTGATGCGCGAGATGGAGGCATACCTCGAAACCTCGCAGCGCAACGTCAACGGCACCGTCGAGATCACACTGCGTCCCCTCGGCTACACGCTCGTGGGCGTGGACTCCCCCTATGACCTCATGAAGACCGACTTCGGCGAATACGGCGAGGTCAACAAGGCATGGAGCGCCGACGACGTGAAGGGATTCACCCGCATCATGGCCAACCCCATGAAAATCTACCACAACGTCCAACTCCGCAACGGCAAGGAGGAGTGACGATGATCAAGGCCGGAATCATCGGAGGGGCCGGGTACACCGCCGGCGAACTCCTGCGCCTGCTGCTCAACCATCCCGAGGTTGAGATCGGTTTCGTACACTCTACCTCGAATGCCGGGGCTCCCGTCACCGACGTGCACGGTGGCCTCATCGGGGATACCGACCTGCGTTTTGCCGAGGATTATGACCTCGGCTCGGTCGACGTGCTCTTCCTCTGCTCGGGCCACGGGTTCAGCCGCGGCTTCCTCGCCGAGAACCCCCTGCCCGAGGGTTTGAAGGTCATCGACCTCGCCCAGGACTTCCGCGACGAGTCTGAGGGATTTGTCTACGGACTCCCCGAGGTGTCGCGCGAGCGGATACGCCGTGCCGTCCGCCTCGCCAATCCCGGGTGCTTCGCCACGGCCATACAGCTCTCCCTGCTCCCCCTCGCCGCCGACGGGCGCCTGGGCGGGCGCGAGGTGTATGTCACCGGCGTCACCGGCTCGACCGGTGCGGGTGTCAAGCCCGGGAGCACGACCCACTTCTCGTGGCGCACCGACAATCTGAGCGTCTACAAGGCATTCACCCATCAGCACCTCGCCGAGATAGGGCGCACGCTCGCCTCAGTGGGCGGGGGTGAGGGGCCTGACATAACATTCGTGCCCCTGCGCGGCGACTTTGCGCGCGGCATCTTCGTGACCGCAGTGGTCCGCTGTGACCTCACGACCGAGGTGGCCCGTGGGCTCTACGAGGAGTTCTACCGCGACGCCGCATTCACGCATGTCTCAGCGCGCCCCGTCGATCTCAAACAGGCCGTGAACACGAACAAGGCGATCATCGGGCTCGAAGCCCATGATGGCAAGCTGCTCGTGACCTGTGCCATAGACAATCTGCTCAAAGGTGCTTCGGGCCAGGCGGTGCAGAACATGAACCTCATGTTCGGGCTGCCCGAGAAGATGGGCCTGGCGCTGAAACCATCGGCTTTCTGAAATAGCTGAATAGCTAATATAGCTACAATAGCTAGTATAGCTATCATAGCTATAAAACAATGATTTCTAATGACTCTTTTCGACGTTTATTCGCTATATGACATCGAGCCTGTGCGTGGCGAGGGCTCGTATGTGTTCACCGATGACGGCACACGCTATCTCGACCTCTACGGGGGACATGCCGTCATCTCGATCGGCCACGCCCATCCGCGCTATGTCAAGGCGGTGGCCGACCAGGTCGCACGCCTCGGGTTCTACTCGAACTCGGTTCAGAATTCGCTCCAACAGGCTCTCGCCGACCGCCTTGGACGTGCCTCGGGATATGACGACTATCAGCTCTTCCTGTGCAACTCGGGGGCCGAGGCCAACGAGAATGCCATGAAGCTCGCATCCTTTGCCACTGGCCGCTCGGAGATTCTGGCCTTTGACCGCGCATTCCACGGCCGCACATCCGGCGCAGTGGCAGCCACGGACAATCCCAAGATACAGGCACCGTTCAATACGACCGACAAGGTGACCTTCGCACCGCTCAACGATATGGATGCTGTCGCCAAGCTACTCGAAACCAAGCGTTTTGCGGCTGTCATCGTCGAGGGTATCCAGGGCGTGGCCGGCATACGCATGGTATCCGACGACTTCCTGCGCAGGCTCCGCGAGCTCTGCACCGAGACCGGTACCCTGCTCATCCTCGACGAAATTCAGAGCGGTTATGGACGCACGGGCCGATTCTTTGCCCACCAGTATGCCGGCATCCGCCCCGACATCATCACCTGTGCCAAGGGTATAGCCAACGGCTTCCCGATGGGTGCCGTCCTCATCGCACCCGACATCAAGCCCTCGAAGGGGATGCTCGGGACAACCTTCGGCGGCAACCATCTCGCCTGTGCGGCGGCCTGTGCCGTGCTCGACGTGATGGAGGACGAGAAATTGGTCGAGAATGCCGCCGAGGTCGGCGCCTATCTGCTCGAACGTTTCGCCGCTCTCGCCGAGACCACTGACGAGATCGTCGAGGTGCGCGGTCGCGGCCTCATGATCGGCATCGAAATCAAGGGCGATGCCTCGGCCCTGCGCAAACAGCTCCTCTTCGGCGAGCATATCTTCACCGGCGGGGCGGGGCAGCATACGGTCCGCCTCCTCCCCGCACTCGGCATTACCGGCGGGCAGGCCGACCGCTTCCTCGAATCATTCGCACGTCTCATCACCAAACCGACCGAAAAGAAATGAAGCACTTCACCACCGTCAACGACATAGGCCCCCTCGACCTCGCTGTCAAGGAGGCGCTCGAAATCAAGAAAGACCGCTTTGCGTTCACCGACCTCGGGCGCAACAAGACCCTGCTGATGATTTTCTTCAATTCGAGCCTGCGCACCCGCCTCTCCACTCAGAAGGCCGCGATGAACCTGGGCATGAACGTCATGGTACTCGACGGCAACCAGGGGGCTTGGAAGCTCGAAACCGAGCGTGGGGTGGTGATGGACGGCGA
>CAMWXQ010000042.1 GCA_947178235.1 uncultured Muribaculaceae bacterium | reverse complement strand
AGCCGATGCCGCCGGCGAAGTAGTCGCCACCCTTCGAGGCCGAGGCCACGACCATGATGTAGGCTGGTGTGCCCTCTTTCAGCTTCTCGATGTTGACGGTGAATTCGACGAGACCCTCGCCGGCAGTGGCTTCGGAGAATACAACTTCGCCATAGCCGAGGACATTGGGGTCATCCTTGCTGAACAGCTGACGCTCGGAGGCCTTGGTCTTGATGATGACGGGATACTGCTTGCCCTCGAAGTTCTGTGTGCCCTCGGAGAGGATTGCCACATAGACGATACCCTTGTCGGGGTTGCCTTTGAGGTACTCAGAGGGGAGGCCGTCAGTCACGTCGTTGGTGTCGATGGTCTTGGGGCGGTACTTGGCCCATCCGGTCATGGCCTTGGGAGCCAATGTCCAGGGACGACCCCACCCGAGGACGCCGTCGGTGCCGTCGGTCTTGAGGTATTCGCCCGCGAAGATGTTACCGGCGGCGAACTTGCCGATGCCGAACATCGCGGGACGCTTGGATTCGAGCTTGACAGAGTATGAGCCTGAGTGGCTGATGGAGTTGTCGGCAGTGGTGATGTTCTGTTTGAGTGACATCGAGCCGGGGTTGCCGCTGCCCCAGAACATCGAGCCGCCCTGCTGATAGAAGCAGTAGCCGTTCTTGGAGTCCTCGAAGAATTCCTCGAAGCTCGCGTTGGGGAGCTGCGGGTAGGCGATGGTGGTGAAGGTCTGCTCCTTGGCCTTGAAGTCGTCGGCCACGGCGCGCCATGCGTATGTGGCGCCGTCTTCGAGGTCGGTGAGGATGGCGGTCATGACCGTGCCATCTACCACGCCCTCGACGAATGTCCAGTCCTCATAGGAGCGGCCGGCAATCTTCTTGACCTCAAAACCGAGGTGGGAGACAGAAGAGGCATCCTTGACCGAAGCGGTGAGGGTGGCCGAGGTGTAGGAGAGTGTACCCGCATCCACAGCAGGGGTATCGCTCATGATGACGGGGGCGTCGGTGATGTTTACGGCGAGTGACTTCGAGGTGGTCTGAGAGTTGGAGTCGGTAGCCTTGATGTCGAGGGTGTACTCGCCGTTGGCGAGGCGGTCGAGGGCGGCCTCGTCGAAGATGATGCGCATATTGGATACTTCCTCGCTGTCGGCCGACCCGAACTTCTGAATGATGACACCGGCGTCGGCCACGGCCTGTGCGTCGGCGTCGCTCATGGCGAGGAGTTCATAGTCGGCGAAGAGGCCGAGGCCCGAGAGCAGATTGCCGTTGAGCTCGACGGCGGTGAGGGGTTCCGAGCCGATGATATTGACGGCGAAGCGGGATGTGTTGCCCGGCTCGAAGGCCATCGGGACAACCATGTCGAAGCCAGACCCGCTGATCTCGGGGGCGAGGGCCACGATGATCTCCTCCTCGGTGCCGCTGACGGGCTCGGGTTCGACCTCGATGGTGAAGTATGCACCGCCGATCTCGATCTCGCCCTCGATGTCATACTTGATGTTGAAGATGTACTCGGTGGTCTGTGCGAGCGAGGGGGCAGCCTCGATGGCGGGGTCCTTGTACTCGCCGCTCTTCGAGAACTCCTTGCCGTCGTACTGCTTGCCCGAGAGGGTCCAGAGGAAGCCGTCGGTGCGGGAGTTGAGCATATAGTAGCCCTTCTCCGGCTCGGTACCCTCGAAGGTCAGTCCGTGCGAGCCATCGGTGATGCCGTCGTTGAGCGAGACGGTGAGGGTGATGTCCGAGAGTACTTCGGAGACCTTCTCGCCATACTTGACGCTCACGACCGTATTGCGGATGGGGCATTTGAGCTGTACGTTGGTCTTGGCCCCGCGTGTGATCTCGAAGGGTTCGTATCCGCGGTAGCGCTTCTTGTCCCACGATGCGGGGACCGAGTCGCCCACCCATGCCTCGGCGGCATAGCTGCCCGAGACGAGGGGGAGGCCGTCGGCGGGGAACGCGCCGATGCCGTCGAACTTATAGAGGAGACCCTTGGCGGGGTCCGAGATCCAGATGAGGGCGCTGTTGGCCATCTCGGCCTGCTGCTCGGCCGAGAGAGCGCGGCTCACGACCTTGACATCCGAGAGAATCGAGGTTTCGAGCATCATGCGGCCCTCGCCCTCGCCCAGGAGATGCTCGTCGCGGCATCCTGCGAGGAGCGAGCCTGCGAGGATCGCCCCGGCTATATATAATGCAGTTGTTTTCATCATTCGTAGGATTGGAATTTGAGTGCGACGGTCTTGGTGTTGGCCGGGTTCTGGTCGTCAGCCACGGTGAGGGTGAAGGTGTGTACCATGGTTGCCCCGCTGAGGTTGAGCAGGGGGATGAACGGCGAGAGGTCGAAGTCAACCTCGGTCTGGCCTACGAGGTTCGAGCCTGTGGGGAAGCCGAAGCCATCGGCGCCGAGGGCGGCCTCGAGGCCGGGACGGGTGGCGTCCGGGTTGGCGAGGTCAAACTCTGAGGTGAGGCCGACACTGTTGAGGAACTCCTCGGTGAGGTATGCGGACTCGATCTTCACGTTGAGGTGTGCGAAGGGGTTCTTCGAGGTGATGTGGAGCGAGTATGTGCGTCCCTCCAGGGCATCGTTGATGACATTGAAGTCGGCGTTGATGCCGTCGCCGGTGGGAGTGATGACGATGGTGTCATCCTTGGGATCGGCGGGATTCTCGGGTCCTGGAGGTGTGGGATCCTCGGGCCACTCCTCGTCATCGGGGCGGGCGTTGGGATTCTCGGGTTCCTCGCCGCCGGGGATGTCGCCGTTCTCATCCCCCTCCTCGATCTCGCTGTCGACCGAGATGCCTCCCGTGGGGTCGAGGCCACCGGTCTCGTCGGGCATCCCCGAGCCGGCTTTGAGCGAGAAGGTGATGATGTAGTAGTTGCCGGCCTTTAAGTCGGTAAATGTGCGGGGTTTCACGTTGACGTCAGAGCCCTTGACTGTACCGGAGAATGTGGCGACGAGGGTATTGCTCCCCTCGACGGCGGCGAAGTATCCGTCGCGTGTCTCGTCGGCGCTCCATTCGAGCTCGCCGCCGGCCTCACCGGCGACAACCTTGACGCGGGCGTCGGCGCCCATGATGGCTTTGAGGTCATCGGCGAAGCGTACGCTGACCTTCACCGATGTGAATACGCAGGTGACAGTCCCGATCGAGGTTATCTGTCCGTCGGCGATCTCGAATTCCTCCGAGCCCTCGTAGTGGGGGGCAGCCCACGCGGCCTTCTCGGCCTTGTGGCTCTCGACCATCACGGTGTATTTGCCGACGGGGAGGGTCATCACCTCTGGCATCTCGCCGTAGGTCCACGCGCACTCCTTGCCGTCATACATGGCGGTCTGCCCTGTGGCCTGGTCGAGGATGGTGACGAGGAAGCCGCTCACGTCGACCCCTGCGCGGCTCTGGGGGGTATTGGTTTTCTGGTTCACCTTCACGTCGAGGTCCGAGAGGGAGACCCCGCCGGTATTGGCTGCGAACTTGCGGTCTGCGGGCGACCAGTCGTCGCAGGACGTGGCCGTCATCAGCAGTGCCATGATCGCGGCGAACAGTGAAAATATCTTGTTTTTCATTGTGTTGGATGCTGAGGATTAGTAGATTAATTCGATGTCGTCGACGGTTAGGACAGAGCCGACACGCTTGTAGTCTGAGTAGCCGTTGAGGGCATTCTTTGAGCCTTTCACGGCCTTGACCGAAGCACCCCCGTCTACATTTTCGATGGTTGTGGAAAGGAAGACGATGTACATGTGGGTGGCTTTGAGTTCGGTATTCGCCCAAATCACTGAAATCGGGTCGGTCGAGGTGAACTCGGAGACTGCGTCGCCGGAGATGAGTTCGGCACGTCCGAGCTCAACCGTGGTGCCATTGTCGCGGTTCTCCAAAACCATATATGCCTTGAACTGCTCGCCATTCATGGGCGCATACTTGTACTTGAACTTGAAAGCCGAAGGACGGGATGTGAAGGGGATGCCGTATTCGAACTGCTCATCGGTTTCGCTCGTGGCTGTGTGCTTGCCGATGAAGAGCATTCCTGCGGCAGTGTGCTTGTTGTTGCCACCGCCAGAAGTCGAGGAAAATGTGCTGCCTTCGCCATAGCCGAGGGTACTGATCTCGGCTGCATTGCCGCTCACGCCGGCCACAGGGACTGTGCCGCTGTAAGATGTGTAGTAGCAGGTAGTGCCGCTTGTCTGAGCCGTTGTGAGAGCGTTGCGGGTCGCCCAATATGTGGAGCCCTGCGCGTTGGCAAACCAACGTTTGATGTCGGTCATGCCTGTGGTGCCGATGCCATACTTGGTCTGATGTGTGTAGACATCCTCAGTATACCAGTCCTGCATCCCGGGGTTCTCGACCTGGGCATTGGTCTCGGTTGTCAACTCGAAGGGGAAGGTTTGCTCATCGCCGAGCTTGGCATATATCATATATGTGGTGGCGGGGGTGAGGCCGTCGAGCTCGTAGGTCGAGCTCTGGACCACGGCGCGTCCCGCGGGCTTCTTGGCCGAGGCGTTGGCGCGGTTGTATGTGGCTCCGTTGTCCGAGGAGACGTACCATTCGACGTCGGCGCTCTGCGCGGCCACGTTCGCGTCGGTGAATTTCACACCCACGGTAGCGTGACGGGCAAAGGCGTTGGTAGCCTTGGTGTCGGCCATCATCACGGGAGCCTTGGCGGTCACGGTCGAGGAGAGCGAGCCTACCTCAGCCTTGACTTCGAGCGAGTTCTCGGGATTGATGACGGGGTCGTTGGCGGGGTGTGTCAGCTCTGCCTCGTAGGTCGAGGCTGCATCGTTGAATGTCATCGACTTGATGATGAGCTCGGTGTATGTTCCGCGGGTGTTCTTGGCGTAGAACTTCACGCCCTCGGCGTTGCCTCCGTTGTACTTCATCATCACCTTCAACTGGCCGTCGGCGAGGATGTCACCCTGCACGAGCTCCATCACGAGCTTCTGGACGGTGACCGAGAATGTGACGGGGTCACAGGTCTTCTTGTAGAGGTCGGTGACTGTGAGGGTGAATATCGAGGTGTTGTCGGCCCCGTCGACATAGGGGATGTTGGCGAGGACCTTGGTGAAGTCCACGACGCCCATCACGTCTGGGTGATTCCAGACGCCGAGGGTCGAGAGGCCGAGGGCTTCGAGCTTGGCGCGCACGTCTGCCTCGGGGTGGGCAAGGTCGACGGTCTCGGGCCATCCGGCTGCGAGCAGTGCTGCCGAGGTGGTGGCGAGGGTGACGGTGCCGATCTTGCCGCGTGCCACGATGTTGACCTTCATGGCCGAGGTGGGCGCGGCGGTCTCGACAAAGGTTATGTTGTCGCCCGAGGCGAATCCGTCGGTGGTGAGGACGGGAGCCGAGGCGGTGAGGATGTCATCAGAGATGTCGATGGTGAACTCCTCCGAGCCGAGCGTCTCGTCGAATGTAACTGTCAGGCCCTCGGCGCCGCCGGTCTCGCCTCCGTTGTAGTCGACGGTGACCGTGTGGCGGTAGCGGGGCTTGGCCTCGAAGTTGGCGGCCTCGACCTGGCCCTGCTTGCCGTTGGGCTTGGTGATGGAGAGGGCGATGCTGACATTGCCGGGCGATACATAGAGCTCGTCGGGATTCTCCTCGTCGTAGACGATTTCATTGCCGGCCGATGTGCGGACGGTGCCCTCGTATGAGGTCATGTACTCCTTGAAGGCGTCGGTGTAGACGACCTTGACGATCGAGTTGGCGAGCCCGACGCTGAGCGATACGGGGGTAGTCTTGCCTGTGACCACCTTGACTTCCTGCGCGCCGTGGAACCAGGGCTTAGCGTAGCCCTCCTCCTTGGGGTCGCCGTAGAAGGCTTCGAGGTTATATGTGCCCACGGAGAACTCCTTCGAGGGGTCGAACTCCGAGATTGTGGCCCATGTCTGTGAGTAGTCTCCATCCGTGGCGGTGAGGCGCAGCGAGAGGTCGTCGACGGTGACGGGACTCTCCAATGTGGCGCGGCTCTCTTGCCCGGCAGAGATGGGGTCTGACTTGAGATCGACGTCGAGCGCGAGGCGCCCGGTGTCTTCTCCGACAAATGTGTTCTCCTCGCCGCACGCCGTCACCAATGGCAACAGCAGGGCCACGGAAGCCACGCCTGTCAAGATGGTCTTCTTCATCATGTTTAGGTTTATTGAGAGATTACTAAAATTCGCAATAGTTTCAAGGTATGATGCCCGGAGGAATCCAAAAGGCAAAAATCCGTGCAAAATTAATGATTTTTTGCCGGATAATACTAATTATTAGTGGACTTTTTGGGAACCAGGGTGGTAGAAATGGCGAATTTTTGGGCAGAACGGCAACCCGCGAACGCCAAAAAGGCGGAGAGCTCAGTGGGGTGAGCTTTCCGCCTCTGTGGCGTTATGGCGTCGGCCATGCGGGCCGAGGCTGATCCTAACGATTGATTACTTGCCGGAGATCGAGCAGGAAACGGTCAGACGCAGACGACCCTTGGCGCGACGGCGTGCAAGCACCTTGCGGCCATCGGGGGTAGACATACGGGCACGGAAACCATGCTTGTTAACTCTCTTGCGGTTAGAAGGTTGGAATGTTCTTTTCATTGCCGTATATGTTTGTTTTGATTTATTCGCACTTAGCGGGTTGCAATTCGAGGTGCAAATTTAATCATTTTTTCCGGATGCGGCAAATCTTTTTCACATTTTATAACTAAATTTCCTGCTTGATGGCCTCGCACCATGCGTCGAGGCGGGCGTCGGTCAGCTCGGGGTGGTTGGCCTGGTCGATGCAGAGGCCGACGATCATACCCTTCACGTCGCTGTCCGAGTGGTTGTATTTGTACGGGTCATTTTCGAACGGAGCTATGAACTCGGCATGGGTCTCGTGGAGGCGGTGGTACATCTCGCCCACGCCGTCGCAGAAGGTCTCGGCCATGTTCTCGTCGCCGCAGCCGAACAGGGCGACCTCGGTCTGGCGCAGGTCGATGGCCTTCAATCCGTCGATGAAGGTTGCCATATCCTCTTGCAGGTCGCCTGCTCCCCATGTGCTTGCGCCGAGGATGAGGACGTCATAGTCGCCGACAGCCGAGGGGGCAGTCTCGGCTACGTCGTGAATATCCTTGTCCTCGACGCCGAGGCGCTTGGCAAGGCCGCGTGCAATCTTTTCGGTCGTACCGGTCGTGCTTCCGTAGAAAATACCTATCTTTTTCATAATCGTTCTTAGAGTTGGAGTTTTACTCTTCTAACACCCATGCGTGCTCTAATGTTTTTCCGAGTTCAAACATATTGCATCTATGGAAGCCTCCGAAGGAGGCGTGGCAATGGTAGGCCCCCGCGTTGGCGGGGGTATAGGATGGCAAACCAAGTACCTCGGCCCCCGACAGGGGGTCGTGGTTAGTCGCGGATGGCAATTTGGGCGGTCCACGACCCCCTGTCGGGGGCCGCAATCATCGGGGGGCTACACAACCCCCGCCGAGGCGGGGGCCTACCATTGCCGCGCCTCCTTCGGAGGCTTAATGTGGTGGATGTTTTGCAAAATCCCCACTTTCCGCTGCGCTCCAAGCGGGGTTAGGTTCTGCACACGGCGCTCCGCGCCTCCGTGGTGTTATACATGGTAGGGAATTTTATGGCCGAAGGCCATAGATGCCCCGCAGGGGCACAACATCAGAAGCCCCAATGTGGTCGGAGCGAAGCGTAGGCCTCATTGGGGACAACAGCCTCAATACAAACACTCTACCTCGTGGAGGTAGAACCACGCGGACCTATCACGTTGATGCTGTCCAACCTCAACGAGGTTGAATTGGCCTGATGATCGGGTCACCCCAGTGAGTTCTCCGCTTCGCTCCGACCACACTGGGGTTTCCTGTGTAGTGCCTCTACGAGGCACCTATGGCCTTTGGC
>CAMWXQ010000041.1 GCA_947178235.1 uncultured Muribaculaceae bacterium | reverse complement strand
TAGGTGTTGAGCTCTTTGAGTACATTCTGGCCGAACTTGGTCGTGAGTTCAGAGAGGCGCGAGGAGAGCTGACGGTAGGTGTCACGGTCGGCACCTTCGAGCAGGGCACCGCTGCGGGCGAAGCCCTCGTAGGTGCGTTTGAGCAGGGTCTTCTGCTCGGGCGTGAGGGCGGCGGTGTCGGTGGTCTCGTAGACGGTGCGGATGCGCTGCCACAGGGGCTCGTTGAGCGAGATTGCGGTCGAGTACTCGGAGAGTCGCGGGGAGAGCTTCATGGAGAGCTCCATCATACTGTCGTCCGAGAGCGAGGAGAGGAGGGGGTAGAAGACATTGAGGACGCGGTCGAGGTCTCGGCCCGATCGGGCCATGGCGACGATGGTGTTCTCGAAGGTGGGTGCCTCGGGGTTGTTGGCTATCGCCTCGATTTCTTTTAGGCCGAGCTCGATGCCGCGGTCGACGGCGGGCTCATAGTCGGCCACGGTGATGCGATCGAATGGGGGTGTCCCGTGAGGGGTCGACGAGAATTCCCCGAAGAATAGGTTCTGGGCTTGGGTCATGATGGTGGTGGCGGCTGCGGCCGCGATTAGGATGGTGCGCATTGGGCGGTTATATATAATATAGGTGGTATTTTCTGTCACAGACGCGAGCCGAGCGAGCGCGAGCGGAGGATGGCACGGTCGAGGATGATGCCGAGGGGGAGCGGGTCGAGGGCCGCGAGACCCGGAAGTTGATCGAAGTCGCGCCGGACGGCGGCGACGAAGGCGTCCACATCGAAGTCTCGGGCAGCGATGGATGCGGCATATCTCCCGGCGGCCTCCTCGGGGTGTCCCGTGAGCAGTTCGAGGTGCCCCGCGTTGAGGTAGTCTTCGGGCGTGGGGTCATCCTTGGCGAAGAGCCTCGACGTGTAGGTGCGGCACCGCTCATAGTCGCCCCCGAGCAGTGTGCACCAGGCGATGGCACGAAGGGCCTTGGGGGAGTCCGCACCGAGATACTCGGCCTTGAACAGAACCTTCAGCGCCTCGTCGAAGCGGCGGAGCTTCACGAAGCAGAATCCGATGCTGAGAGCGAGGTTGACATCCGAGGACGCCTCGGGGGAGTCGGCTTCGAGCGAGCGGTAGTAATGCAGAGCCTTGTCATAGTTGCCAGTGGCTCGGTAGCAGGCCGCGAGGCGGCGGCGCGTCCATCGGCTCGACGGGTCGAGCATATCGGCGCGCTCGTAGTATTCGAGGGCCTCGGCCAGACGCCCGAGCGATTGGAGCGAGTGGCCCATTTTCTGATACACGCCGGCCTCGGGTGTGATGAGCAGGTCGAGGCGGCGGAAGATACCGAAAGCATCCTCCCAGTAGTGACGCCGGAAGTAGAATTCGCCGATGAGGCGCAGGGTATCGGCGTCGTCAAAGACGTCGCTGAGCTCGCGCAGGGCGGGGAGATTGAGCCCGAGAGCAAAGGGGTCCTTGAACTCCATCTTGCGGCGGAAGAGCTTCACAAAGCGGTAGAGGTCACGGACATATCCGACGGCTATGGCCTCGCGCCCGGGATTGGAGCCTTGGAGCGATGCCGCGCGGACAGCCTCTATCTGCTCGGCCTGCATACGGAGTTGCGCGTCGACCATCTTCCGCTGCTCGGCAGGGAGCTGACCGAGCGAGAGCGCCATCGACCATCGGTCGCTGTCGCAGAAGGGTGTATTACCACCGAGGATGTCGAGCATCGGGGCGAGGTCGGCCGAAGCGGCAAGGGTCGAGTGGTCGGGGGTGAAGGGGAGGAACCAGTTGGATGGGTCGTGGAAGAAGGGGAACGATTTGAGTTGCGAGAAGGTGCCCATGAGGATGTCTCCCCCCTCCTCCTGGATCTCCTGCATCTCTTTGAGGCGCTCAGACAGGCCGCTCTTGTCCAGCAGCTCGGCCCACTCGGGATTCTCCTCCATGGCGGCGGGGTCGAGGTCGGCACTCTGTCGCCCGAGGCGTTCGATCTCGGGGCGCAGGCG
This sequence comes from uncultured Muribaculaceae bacterium, assembly GCA_947178235.1. GTDB lineage: Bacteria > Bacteroidota > Bacteroidia > Bacteroidales > Muribaculaceae > Duncaniella. The sequence continues at coordinate 5,932 of CAMWXQ010000041.1, read as the reverse complement.
CATCATGTCGGGGAGGACCTCGTCGCGGAACTTGCGGGTCAGGCGCTCGGTGTCGCGGGCGCGCGTCATCTGCATATTGGCCATGCGCACGTCCGAGGCCCATCGCTCCTCCTCGGCCAACGCTTCGAGGCGCAGTCGCAGGGCGCGCGAGCGTGGGCGTGAGCGGTAGAGCCAGAGCCCGATGAGCAGCCCGCAGAGGGCACGGACGGCGACAGCATCGGTCACACCCGGGCGCGAGTAGGCATCGGCAAGCATCATGAGCCTCCGCTCGTCGTACCACTCCATCAGCCCGAGGGTTAGGCCGCTGACGGCCAGGGCAGGAAGCGATGCGGGGATCGAGGGGTCGGCGAGCAGAGCGGCGAATGCCTCGCTGTCGGAGGCAGGGAGCGGGTGGGTGATCCACAGGCGGTTGAACATCTCGCGGGCAACACCCTCGGCACGGACCGTGAGCTCGCGTGTGGCCTTTGCGGGGTCCTCGGCGAGCGATGCGAGGGCAATGCGAGAGACCAGGGAGCGGTATTCATCGGCCATCTCGGCAAGCGGGCGCATCGGTTTGACCGAGGCGGTGCGCACCATCGAGTAGCAGAGCGTCGGGGCATCGGCGGCGAGGAGGGTACGGCGCATCTCGTCGGCGAGGCCGAGGATGCTGACGGAGAGGTCATTGACCGCGTCGGGGAGATTGGGATCCGGAAGACCGCGCATCACGAAGTCGGCCATATAGCCATACTCCTCGCGCAGCCGTGCGAGACGCCCGCGGAAAGGACGCAGCAGCGGCAGCCCCTCGGCGGGATTGTCGAGCAGATCGAGTGCGCTTTCGACGCGCCCCTCGGCCAGCAGGGCCTCTATGCGGTGTATATCTATCGGTTTGTCAGTAGTCATAAAGGGGTAGTTTCAGCTACAAATTTACGAAAAATCCAAGCAAAAACCATGCCAAAAGAGGTTAAAAATGGGACTGGCCAAACACCAAGTAGCTACAATAGCTATCGTAGCTATAATAGCTATTGCAGCCACAATCCATGAGGCGCCCCTCCATTTTGGATATTTTTAACTACCACGGGGGTGGATTTCAGAGGAATTTTAGCTATCTTTGTATCTTGAAAGATTTTATGAATCAACCTAAACTCCGAATTTCCTAAATGAAAAAGATAGCTATTCTCCTCGCGGGGGCTCTCGTGGCAGGGGCCTCGATGACCTCTTGCCTCCACGACCCCAAGACGAGCCAGGAGGTGACACTCAACTATGGCGGCGAAAAGGCGTTCAACCGCGTCACCGACCTCGAATCGGGCGACGTGACCATCTCCGTCAACCCCAACTACAAGATGACCTACTCGGTCGAAGGCAATGAGTCGACCGGCCGACTGAGCATGGACATGACCGGCATAAGCCTCGGCATCCCCGGCCTCGCCTTCCGCCTCAACGACTTGACCTTCAAGTATGACAACATGACGGCCTACTACGGCACCACCGCCGAGAACGTCACCCCCGTGGGCACCGGCGGCGGGTATGTCTTCGACAAATTCCGCATGTTCAACATCATCGGCCGAGTGGTCGAGGGCCAGGCATGTCCCGTCTATACAATCTCGTTCACCGTCAACAACCGCTACCAGGTGACCGTCCTCCCCGCCGAACTCATCCTCGTGGGCAAGACCTATGCCACACAGACTGGAGAGGACAAGACCTTCGACACCAAGAAGTCTATCCTCACCATCCAGATCAACCCGCAGAAGATGATTGCCGACGTGCAGATAGCCAAGGCGCAGTTCCGCCAGTCGATGGTGGAGACCAACCTGCTCCTCACCGGCCTCGCCGTCACCACCAATGCCGACGGATATACAATATCCCTCCCCGAAGGGGTCGAACAGATGCCACTCAAGACAGGCAACAACCAGTCGATGGAGGACTCATATGTCACCGACTTCGCCCTCTCGTTCGATGTGAATACCGGCAGGACCTCGCTCAACGCAAAGTACACCATCAAGCTCTACGACACGGCCGAAACCTTCGACGTGAAGCTCGATATGGGTTATCTCTTCAAGCTCGAAGACTTACAAGACTGAGCCCCCGCGGCAGAGAAGATAAAAAATCACCAAGAAAATCCTCTGACCTATTGACGTTCAGAGGATTTTTTCGTATATTTGCAGCGTCGACGGCCAGGCCGTCCTCTCTGTATCTGCCATGAAACTACAATAAGTATATTACCTAAACAACACCATCTAAAACCCTTCTATGTCACTTAATTTCAAGAGTATGTCGCTCATGCTCGCCGTCCTCGCCACCACGGGGGCCGCACAGGCAGGAGACACGTACACCAACGAACCGGCTTCGGTAGTCTGGGCCTTCAACTCGGCCAACTACAAGGAGGATGTGACCGTATCCCCCAACGGCGGAATCACCATGACCGCCGTCGACGACAGCCAGGTAAACTTTAAGGGGACCGCCTCTACGACCATGTGCCCCGACATCACCTTTGTCCGTATGGGAGCCATCAACGGCGCAAGCGACCCCATCAGCTGGAGCCTCAAACCCGCCAAGGGCGTGACATTCACCCCCACCAAGGTATCGTTCTACATTGCCCGCAACGGCACGGACGGCACCGAGAAGTGCGTCACCGTCCAGGGCCGCACATTTGACGGCAGCGTGACCGAGCAGTTCGCACAGATCACCCCCCACCGCAACAACAAGACCCAGGCCGACGACAAGTTCGGCAGTGCAGACTCGTACACCACCCACTTCGAGTACGAGCTCACCGCCGCCCAGCAGCAGGCTCTGACCTCCGCCGAGGGCTTCTCACTGGTCATGAACAACGGCTATGCCAACAACAAGGACTGTATGTACTCCGACGTACAGATCCACGGCTACCTCAACGGTACTGCCGTAGAGGTTCCCAAGTACACCTTCTCCGCCACCGTCAACCCCGCAGAGGCCGGCAAGATCACCATCTACCCCAACCTCTCCGAGTATGAGGCCGGCACCGAGATCGACATCAAGGCCGAGAAGAACTTCGGATACGACTTCGTCAACTGGACCGACGCCGCAGGCGCCGTCGTCAGCGACAAGCCCGACTTCAAGTACACCATCAACGCCAACACCCAGTTCACCGCCAACTTCAACGCCGTAACCACCTACGAGCTGAAATACGGCGTCGAGGGTGGAGCCAACTCCTACCAGATCCAGCCGACACCCGCACCCGAGATGGTGGACGGCAAGATGATGTATGAGGAGGGCACAAAGGTCACCCTCACAGCCATCTCGAACCCCATCATGGTGTTCACCAACTGGAACGACGGCCAGAGCGCATCCGAGATCACCTTCACCATGGACGGCGACAAGGAGTACACAGGTGTGTTCTCCGCAGCCGACTACATTGTTGGCTGGGACTTCTACCTCCCCGGCAACTCGGGCCGCGCAGCTGACTTCTATGCGGAGGACAACGACGCAGCAGCCCTCATCCTCCGCGATGCCGACGGCAACCTCACAAGTTGGCTCGACAAGAGCCAGCAGGGCGCAGGTGGCTACGAAGGCCGCCCCGCAGGCGTCAACTGGAAGACCGACGGCCTCGGCAAATGGTACTGGCAGACAACAGTCAACGCTACCGCCTTCACCAACATCAAGGTGCAGGGCGCGATGACCTTCAACTACAACGCCTACACCACCTATGACATCGAGGCTTCGCTCGACGGCGAGGCTTGGGACAAGATCGGTTCCGTGACCGTCGAGGGCTCCAAGCAGTGGAAGGATTACGAAGTGACCCTCCCCGCCAAGTTCAACAACGCCCCCGCACTCTCCATCCGCTGGATCGCCGACAAGAGCTCCGAGATCAAGGGCACGAGCAGCAACAATGACGGCAACGCCATGGGCGCAACCTACATCACAGGCACTCCCCAGCTCGTGAACGACGGCACAGCTCCCGTACTCCTCAGCTATATACCCGCCGAGGGCACCGACAACGCCTCCATCTCCGGCAAGGTTGTCCTCAACTTCGACGAGAAGGTAAAGATGGCCGCCAACGCAGTAGGCTACCTCGACGGCAAGCCCCTCGAACCCTCCGTGACCGGCAAGACCGTGACCTTCCCCTACAAGAACCTCGAGTACGGCAAGGAATACACCTTCACCCTCGCTGCCGGTGCTGTGATGGACCTCTGCGACAACGCTACCACCACCGCCATCTCGATCAAGTTCACTACCCGCACCAAGCCCGAGGTAGCCAAGGCTCTCTACGACTTCGTAGTGCCTGACGACGGCACCCTCGAAGACGCCATCGCCGCCGCCAACGGCCGCACCGACGCCTCGAACCGCTACCGCATCTTCATCCGCGACGGATTCTATCGCCTCCCCGCCTCCACCATCGCCACCAAGGAGGGCAGCGACGGCAAGCAGTATCCCGACCCCACAACCTACATCAACAAGCCCAACATCTCCTTCATCGGCGAGAGCATGGACGGCGTGGTCATCACCAACACCGTACCCACCGCAGAGGGTGACAACGGCTTCGGCGCCGCCAACGTCCTCGAAGGCATCGGCAAGGGCGACGTGATGCGCATCGAGAAGGCCGCCACTGGCTGCTACTTCCAGAACCTCACCATGAAGAGCTCCATGGGCGACTCCCGTGGCCGCGACATCGTCCTCAACGACAACTCCGACAAGACCATCTTCAAGGATGCCTGCCTCTGGGCATACCAGGATACCTATGTATCGAACAACGACAAGGGCCGCTTCTACTTCGAAGGCGGTCTCCTCCGCGGCCGCACCGACTTCCTCTGCGGCAAGGGCGACGTCTACTACCAGGCCGTTAAGCTCCAGATGTGCCAGGATGGCGGCTATCTCGCCGTCCCCTCCGTACCCAAACAGTACGGCTACATCTTCAACGACTGTGAGATCGTAGGCGAGAAGGACGGCATCAACGGCAAGTACACCCTCGGCCGTCCTTGGGGCTCGGGCACTCCCATCGCCCTCTTCATCAACACCACCATGCACGCTCAGCCCTCCGCAGTGGGTTGGAACGAGATGAGCGGTGGCTGGCCCGCACGCTTCGCCGAGTACAACTCGGTCACCAGCGCCGGTACCCCCATCGACCTCAAAGACCGCAAGAAGAGCTTCGGCGAAGGCCACGCCAACAACCCCGTGCTCACCAAGGCCGAGGCTGACTTCTACACCATCGGCAATGTCCTCGGCGAGGACGGATGGGATCCTGCAATGCTCGCCGAGCAGGCTCCCGAGCCCACCAATGTACACTGTGACGGCGTGACCGTGACATGGGACAACAACGCCTACGCTTCGCTCTGGGCAGTATGCGCCAACGGCAAGATCATCGGCTTCACCACCGAGCCCTCGTTCACCCTCCCCGCCTCGGTCGTAGCCAAGGCTCTCGGCGACCCCACCGCATACTCGGTACGCGCCGCCAATGAGATGGGTGGCCTCGGCGCAGCAGTAGTCGCCACCGAAGGCTCCTCGATCAACACCGTCGAGGCTGCCAACGAGGTTATCGCCACCGCACTCTATAACCTCCAGGGTATGCGTGTCGCAGCCGACGCCAAGGGTCTCCTCATCAAGGTCGACACCCTCCGCAACGGCAAGACCGTCACCAACAAGGTTATCGTGAAGTAACCCATCCCCCATACACAACAAAATCCCCGACACGGCTAATGGCTGTGTCGGGGATTTCGTTGTGTATGGGGATGAATTATGAATTAAAATTAAGAATCAAGAATTGAGCAACGCACGTCTCATAATTCCTAATTCTTAATTCATAATTCTTAATTTTTAATTCCTACCGTGAGTATGAACGTCGCCCCCTTGGCCTCGGAGTCGATGGTGAGCGAGCCACCGATCTTCTCGGCGCGCTTGGCACAGATCGGGAGGCCGAGGCCGTCGCCGTCCGAGATGTCGCGCGAGGCATTGAACGCCTTGAAGAGATCTTCGCGCTCATCTATCG
>CAMWXQ010000040.1 GCA_947178235.1 uncultured Muribaculaceae bacterium | reverse complement strand
GTCTAATTATGATGAGTTGGATTTCACGTTGTTGACTGGTGGCTTTCCATGTCAGTCTTTCAGTATGATGGGCAAACAACTTGGATTCAATGACGATAGGGGAATGATGTTTTTTGAAATTGAAAAGATTCTAAAAAGAAAGATGCCCCAATACGTATTGTTGGAGAATGTCAAGAATCTCGTGACTCACGACAAAGGAAAGACATTCGCTGAGGTGATCAGGAGACTTACAGACCTCGGTTACACCGTATATCATGATTTGTTCAATTCCATGGACTTCAAACTCGCCCAGAAAAGAAGCAGATTGATAATTTTTGCGACTACGGTCAAGATGCCTCCCGGTTTCACCTTCTGTAACAAGGTCATCAAAGATATATTCCATACCAACATAGAAAATTTTAAATCCATTGCAAAGCAGAATACTGTCATAGACATACTCTCCCGTAGTGTCCCTCAGAAATATTATCTGAGCGAAAGGATAAAACCTACAATTCTTGCAAATGGATCAAAGAACTTTGTAAGCAAGTCTGAAATCAATCAATTGATTGCGCGTCCCTTGACGGCAACGATGCATAAAATGCACAGGGCATGTCAAGACAACTATTACAGTGATGATTTTATACATGCTGACCATCCCAAAGAATACGCTGAGATCTTTTTTTCAAAAGAAGATCTTGCGAAACAACCGATTAGAAGGATTACGCCAACTGAGGCATTTGCTCTACAAGGATTTCCACCATCGTTTGTGGAAAATGCAAGACAACAGAAAGTCTCAGACGGAGCATTATACAGGCAAGCAGGCAATGCTGTAAGCATAAATGTAATATACGCAATATTATTCTATATTTTCGTCTATCCAAACTTTAAGAATACATGATTTTCAACATTCACCCAGAAAACATATTTGGCTTCAAACGTCTAACTGACGCAGATCTCGGAAGAGGAACAAGCCACCAAACACATATCGGACTTTACGAAGGTGTTTTGCATCACCTCAATAATGTCAACGAAATCAGAGAATCGTACCTCGTTTTTGAAGATAAATGTTTTAGGCTCAATTGTTACTTTGATAGAATCGAAGTTCCCGATGGTACATACCGAAGTCCGAAAATCAGATATGGTGAATCAAATTCCATAGTGCGGAAAATACGTTCCATCGCGTATGGGAATAATGATGATTTCTTTCTTCTCTGGTTCAGCCTCGACAACAATGAGCTCGTATTCATTCTCATGAAAGAGGGAAGCGACGATCATCAATTTTTCACTTCGTCGGGCTGCATTTCTCGAACCAATACCTTTTCGAGAGAATCTCTGCGGTATATCACAGAACGATTCAACAGTACCAATAAAGCTATCTTAGCTGAATTGGAAATATCGGCCCAAGGCATGCCGCGGTCGACCAAATTCAGAAGAATCGACCTCGAAAGGGCTATCAAGAAATTTCATGACACGGGTCTCAAAGGAGAAGAAGCCGCAAACAGATATCTGGAATATTTGAATAGAGAATCCTTAATATCTGGTTTTCAATGGATGAATAAGTCATCAGAGTCCGGACTTCCATTTGACTTCATAATCCGTCAGCTTGATTCCAAAGAGAGGTTTATCGATGTAAAAACTACCCGGTATATGTTCTCTACACCCATGATATTCTCCACTCAAGAGATGAAATTTGTGGCGGAGAATGACATTCTATACTCTGTCTTCCGGGTATACGGGTTGGATGAAAGCAACCCTGTTATGAGAATCTGTGACAATTGTAGGGATAAAATGTGTTCTATAAACGATGACTTTGTTTTGTATCAAAAAATTTGTCAAGGTAAACTATATGATGTTCAGTCAATTTTTGCGGTGAGGCCAGATGACCCAATTCTCAAATTCAACTCGGAAATACGACTCGATCAACATGCGTAATCGAGATTGATAGGTATACATATGCGGTGACATCCATATTTCTCGATTCTTTTTCGTAACTTTGACCTCCAAATAGATTAAATAAGGATGAAAGTACTGAAATTCGGTGGAACCTCGGTAGGTTCGGCGGAGAGAATCCGCCACGTTGCATCGCTCGTAGCCCCCCGTGGCCGCAATATCATCGTGCTGTCCGCGATGTCGGGCACCACAAACACACTCGTGGAGATTGCCGACTATCTCTACAAACGCAACGTCAATGCCGCTAAGGAGACCATCAATATCCTCGAATCCAAGTATCTGCAAACCATCGCCAAGCTCTATGACCGCCACGAAAGCCGCGAGAAGGCACTGAAAGAGATAAAGGGATACTTCAACTATCTGCGCTCCTTTGCCCGCCTGCCCCAGTTCACGTCAGTGGAGGAGAAGATGATACTGGCCCAGGGCGAGATGATGAGCGTGGCGATGATGACCATCCTCCTCAATGAGCGCGGCATCAATGCCGAGGCGCTCCCCGCACTCGAATACATGAAGACCGGCGAGAACGCCGAGCCGGACATGAACCACATACAGGCCAACCTCCAGGCCCTGCTCGACCGATACATGGATGCGGACATCTACATCACGCAGGGGTACATCTGCCGAAACTATGCGGGTGAGGTCGACAACCTGCAACGCGGCGGCAGCGACTATACGGCGTCGCTCATCGGCGCAGCCATCGAGGCCGAGGAGGTCGAGATCTGGACCGACATCGACGGTATGCACAACAATGACCCGCGCTTTGTCGAGGGCACGCGCCCCGTTGGCGAACTACACTACGAGGAGGCTGCCGAACTGGCTTATTTCGGGGCCAAGATCCTGCACCCGACCTGTGTACTGCCCGCAAAGGTGAACAATATCCCCGTCCGTCTGCTCAACACCATGGAGCCTGAGGCCAAGGGGACACTGATATACAACAATATAGCCGAGCCGTCGATCAAGGCGGTCGCCGCCAAGGACAATGTGACAGCCATCAAGATCAAGAGCTCGCGAATGCTGCTCGCCTACGGCTTCCTCACCCGCGTGTTCGAGACGTTTGAGAAGTTCAAGACCCCGATAGACATGGTGGCCACGAGTGAGGTCGGCGTGTCGCTCACGATAGACTCAGAGCGTTTTCTCCCCGAGATCACGGATGAGTTGAAGAAGTTCGGCACCGTGACCGTCGACCGCGACATGGTCATCATCGCCGTCGTGGGCAATATGGAGTGGACCAATGCGGGATATGAGGCGCGAGCCATCGAGGCCCTCTCCGAGATTCCCGTGAGGATGATCTCTTACGGCGGATCGAACTTCAACATCTCCTTCCTCATCCGCAAGGAGGACAAGGTCAAGGCCCTCAACCTCCTCAGCCAAAAACTCTTCAACACTCCCGAGGCATGACAAGATTCCCCATCAACGAGCTGCGCGACATCGCCACCCCGTTCTACTTCTACGACCTCGGGCTGCTCGACCAGACACTGGCCGAGGTGAAGCGTACGTCACGCGACGAGCGGTTCAGAGTCCACTATGCCATCAAAGCCAATGCCAATCCAGGCATCCTGCGACGTATCCAGGGCGCAGGGCTCGGGGTGGACGCGGTGAGCGGCGGCGAGATCGAAGCCGCACTCGAAGCCGGATTCCCCGCCGACAAGATTGTGTTCGCGGGTGTGGGCAAGACCGACGCCGACATCATCGTTGCCTTGCAGGCCGAGATCGGATGCTTCAATGTCGAGAGCGAGGCCGAGCTCGACGTCATCGACGAGATTGCCTCGGCCATGGGCAAGAAAGCCCGTGTGGCCCTGCGCGTCAACCCCAACATCGATCCACATACACACGAGTACATCACCACCGGCCTGGCCGAGAATAAGTTCGGCATCAATCTCCCGCAGCTCGGCGGGATGATCGACCGCGCACTCGACCTCCCCTCGATTGAGCTCATCGGCCTCCACTTCCACATTGGGTCTCAGATAACCGACTTCGAACCCTTCATCATGCTCTGCCAGGAAATCAACCGCATACAGACCGAAATCGCTGCGCGAGGGGTGAAGATTTCCGTCATCAATGTCGGCGGTGGCCTCGGCATCGACTATGCGGATCCCGACCGCCATCCTATCCCCGACTTCGAGGGATACTTCAAGACCTTCCGCAATCACCTGAGGCTCCTGCCCGACCAGCAGGTGCACTTCGAGCTCGGACGCTCGATTGTCGGCCAGTGCGGGTCACTCATCACGCGCGTGATATATGTAAAGGAGGGCACATCGAAGCGTTTCGCCATCGTCGACGCCGGTATGACCGACCTCATACGCCCCGCGCTCTACCATGCCCATCACAAGATAGAGAATATCTCGGACCCGCATGGCGACCTGCACCACTATGATGTCGTAGGCCCCGTGTGCGAGTCGGCCGACATATTCGGCACCGACGAGATGCTCCCCTCCATCCGCCGCGGCGACCTGCTCGCCATCCGCTCGGCGGGTGCATACGGCGAGGTCATGGCCTCGCAATACAACTGCCGCCCCCTGCCGTCATCCTATCTGCACGGAAAGTGACACCCACCACTCCCCAGCCAATCCAAAACCATTAATACCAACCCAATGTCAAAAAACGTAACCCCCGAGGAGGTGTGGCAGGATGCCGATCCTGTCGAGCTTCCCGAAAACGCGTTCCGCGAGCTCGGCGATGACGAGGCCTACCGCCCCATCATGCACCCCGCGCGCGACTACGCCGAGGTGACCCCCTATTCTGTGTCGATGGGGCTCCTCCTGGCCGTGATTTTCAGTGCCGCAGCCGCATATCTCGGCCTCAAAGTGGGTCAGGTCTTCGAGGCCGCCATCCCCATCGCCATCATCGCCGTCGGGCTCTCGCGCTCGCTCAAAATGGCCAATCCACTCGGCCAGAATGTGATGATCCAGAGTATCGGCGCATGTTCGGGCGTAATTGTGGCGGGTGCCATCTTCACCCTCCCCGCACTCTACATCTTGCAGGCCAAGTATCCCGAGATCTCGGTCAACTTCTTCCAGATCTTCCTCAGCTCGCTCCTCGGAGGTGTCCTCGGCATCCTCTTCTTCATACCCTTCCGCAAGTATTTCGTGAAGGATATGCACGGCAAGTATCCCTTCCCCGAAGCCACCGCGACCACACAGGTGCTCGCGAGCGGCATCGGCAAGGATGAGGCCGGTGCAGGCCAGGCCAAGACCCTCGTGATAGCCTCGCTCATCGGCGGCCTCTACGACTACATAGTCGAGACCTTCGGATGGTGGGCTGGGACACTCAATACCCTCGCGACAGGTTGGGGTACAGCTCTCGCCGAGAAGACCAAACTCGTGATGAGCTGTAACACAGGCGCCGCCGTCCTCGGCCTCGGCTACATCATCGGCTTGCGCTACGCCTTCATCATCTTCGCCGGCTCGATGTTCGTCTGGTGGGTAATCCTCCCGCTCCTAGGCACATACGGCGCAGGGATGCAGGAGATGGATCCCCAACAGATCTTCTCCGACTACGCCCGCATGATTGGCATCGGCGGCATCGCCATGGCCGGCATCATCGGTATCGTCAAGTCGTGGCCCATCATCCGCGGCGCCGTAGGCCTCGCAGGACGCGAACTCAAAGGCAACACGGAGACCGCCAAGACTGTGCGCTGGCAGGAGGACATTTCCATGAAGCATGTCGTATTCTTCACCGTCCTCGCCCTCGTGGCTGTCCTCGCCTTCTTCTGGATCGGCGTGATCAATACCTTCTGGCAGGCACTCGTGGCATGGGTAGTCGTGACCGTGATCGCCTTCCTCTTCACCACCGTGGCCGCCAACGCCATAGCCATCGTCGGCTCGAACCCTGTATCGGGCATGACGCTGATGACCCTCATCATTGCATCGGCGATCTTCGTGGGCATCGGCCTCAGCGGAACCTCGGGCATCGTGGCCTCCATGGTCATCGGTGGCGTGGTATGTACCGCACTCTCGATGGCGGGCGGCTTCGTCACCGACCTCAAAGTCGGCTACTGGCTCGGCTCGACCCCGCGCAAGCAGGAGAGCTGGAAGTTCCTCGGCACACTCGTGTCCGCCGCCACCGTCGGAGGCGTCATCCTCCTGCTCAACCAGGTCTATGGATTCACGGGCGACAATGCCCTCGTGGCACCCCAGGCCAACGCTATGGCCAAGGTCATCGAGCCCCTCATGATGGGTGGCGAGACTCCTTGGATTCTCTACATGACCGGCGCTGTCCTCGCCCTTCTGCTCAACTGGCTCGGTGTCCCCGCCCTCGCCTTCTGCCTCGGCATGTTCATCCCCCTGTCGCTCAACACTCCCCTCCTCGTCGGCGGTGCCATCTCGTGGTTCGTCAGCACCCGCTCTGAGGACAAGGCCGTCAACGCAGCGCGCCAGGATCGCGGCACACTCATCTCCTCGGGCCTCATCGCAGGCGGCGCCCTCTTCGGCGTCTTTGCAGCCTTGACCCGCTTCCTCGGATTCGAGTACGAGTGTCCTCTCCCCGGCATCACCGTCCAGTGGCTCGGCATCCTCTTCTACGCCGCCCTCATCATCTACCTCACCCGCGCCTCCATGTCCGCGAAGAAGTAAATAGATAGCAACAAACACCCATATAGGAGGCAAGCACTCTGCCGAGTGCTTGCCTCCCAAATATAATAATATATCCTCTGAGGCGCGGAGCGCCCCGGTAATGTGTAGCTTCAAATTCTTATGGCTAAAATCATCGTTCAAAATACGAATATCACAATAATTTCAGTCAGCGGGGAAGACTATATCTCATTGACGGATTTGGCACGGCACAAGAGTGATGAGCCTAATGCAGTGATAGCAAACTGGATGAGAAATCGCAATACTATTGAATATCTCGGAATTTGGGAACAGCTATACAATCCCGATTTTAAACCCACCGAATTCGAGGGGTTTAGAATGCAAGCCGGATTGAATGCGTTTACCCTTTCACCGAAGAAATGGATAGAAGCGACTGATGCAGTCGGCATAATTGCAAAATCCGGGCGTTACGGTGGCACCTATGCGCACAAGGATATTGCTTTCAAGTTTGCAAGTTGGATTTCTGTCGAGTTCGAACTGTATATTGTCAGAGAATTTCAGCGACTTAAAACGGAAGAACAACGATTGATCGGTTGGTCGGCAAAGCGTGAACTATCCAAAATCAACTACCGCATACACACGGATGCAATAAAGCAGAACCTCATACCTGCTAAAGTTACCTCAGCACAGGCGAGCATAATCTATGCCAATGAAGCCGATGTGCTGAATGTTGCGATGTTCGGTGTAACGGCAAAGCAATGGCGTGAAGCGAATCCCGACCTCAAAGGCAACGTACGCGACTATGCTACAATCAACGAGCTTATCTGCCTGTCGAATATGGAGAATCTTAATGCGGTTTTCATCGAGCAGGGGATGACCCAAAGCGAGCGACTTGTCAAGCTAAACCAAATCGCAATCCACCAAATGAGCATATTGGAGAGCAGCGATAACCAAAGAAAACTTCTAAAATAAATGCTTCCCACGGAGGCCGAATTACAACGCATCATTGATACATATGAACTTGAATAGCAGTATCGCTTTTTCTTTCCCAGATGTCGGGAATTTTTTGTAACTTTGCACTCTGATTGAATTTTTCTGAAAGCATAAACCGGAACGATTTACCGATGTCTGCATACCAACGCCATAGCCGTTTCAGGACGGTGATACCCACGGAACAGGTCGAACGGGTCAAACAGCTCGTGCTTGCGTCCAACCATATCGTCATCACCTGCCACGTCAGCCCCGACGGGGATGCTCTCGGCTCGTCGACCGGACTCTGTTCGGTTCTGCGGGCCCTCGGCAAGGATGCCCGCATCGTGACGGCCGACTGCCCGCCACGCTCGCTGATGTTCCTCCCCGGTGTGCGCGACATCGTCTCGCTGACACGCCAGCCCGAACTGGCCGAGAGGCTTGTGTCCGAAGCCGACTTGATCTTCTGCCTCGACTTTAATTCGATCAAACGTGTCGACCGCCTGGCCCCGGCGATCGAGGCGTCCAAG
>CAMWXQ010000039.1 GCA_947178235.1 uncultured Muribaculaceae bacterium | reverse complement strand
ACCTGTTTGTATTGGTCAATAGCCGTTAAGTTTATTTAAGATGCGTCAACCGTGGGGAAAAAGAGATATACAAATCACGCAGAATAATTATTTTTCACCTGTGGGTTAAAAATTTCTTGATTTTTACTTGTGGGTTAAAAATATTATCTATACCTTTGCAGTGATTAATTTCTACGACAATGGACATCATCAATTTATTTTCTGACACGCTTTTCAGCGTTAAATTTGACGACAGCGGTTTGGCTGAGTACCACCGCTTCTTTAATGAGTGGAAGAATCTCGATTATCTCACAGACTTCTTCGAGCAATACAGAGAACATATAAATACACCTTTCTGGCTCAATGCAGGGCTCGAACCGAACAAACCTGAGCAATCGGCCAGACGGGTTATTCACGAAGCAGACCTACTTGAAACTCAAATAAAAACCCTCGCCTTAAATAGCGCCAATGGCACAAGGCCGGATTTAGACTCATATTTCCAACGCCTCGGAGGCAAGTATAATTTCTTATGGTCTTTTGAACCACATAAATCATATGGTCCGCTGACACCATCATTACTTAGAGTCTACGCGATAAAAATAGAACCCAACTGCTATCTAATAGTGCATGGCGGAATCAAACTCGGTTCGACCATCCAAAACTCTCCCGTCCTCAAGGACATGGTTTTCAAGAAAATAGATTTAACCCTAAACTACCTTGATGCCATGGGTATTGTAGATAGCGAGGACATATAGCTCTCCAATAAACGACACGCAAAATGAAATTCAACGCTGAAAAACTGAAACAGATCTCACGTCCGATGACCGACGTCGAACGCGAGGAAATCGAATACCGCGATGAAAACCGCGACTGGCTCGCCATGTCTGCCGACTTTGCCCTCTCTCTGAGGCAGATCCTCAGAACCGAGCATATCACCCAGACCGAGCTCGCCTCACGCATGGGGGTGTCCTGTGCGCAGGTCACAAAGATTCTCAGCGGCAAGGAGAACCTCGGGCTACAAACCATTGCGAAAGTCGAGAAGGCCATAGGGCGCAGAATCATACACTTCGGCGATTGCATGGAGATGACCCCATCAGAAATCACATATATCGACAACGAGGCACCCATACCGACCCTGTGTGCCGAAAAAGATGCGCAGTATGGAACAGATTCTCGACGTAACCACTGACAAGCTCTCGGCGAGGGTGATTGCGGCGCTGCTCGCGGCGCATGGCGTGAGGCGTGTGTTCATCTCCCCTGGGAGCCGCAATACGCCGCTGACAGTCGCGCTCGCCCGCACCCCCGAACTCGACTGCCTACCTGTCATCGACGAACGCTCGGCTGGATTCATGGCCCTCGGCGCAAGCATTCAGAGCGGCGAACCTGTGGCTATATGCTGCACGAGCGGGACTGCACTGCTCAATTATGCCCCGGCGGTGGCCGAGGCATACTACCGCCGCGTCCCGCTCATAGTCATCTCGGCCGATCGCCCCGAGGAGTGGATTGACCAAGACGACTCGCAGACCCTGTGGCAACAAAACGCACTGGCGCCATATGTGAAACGCAGCTGCGACATCAGCGCACGGCTCGACTTCGCCAACGGCGAGTGGTGGGTCAACCGCGTCGTCAACGACCTGCTCATCGAGGCAGTGTCGGGACAGCGTGGCCCGGTACATATAAATGTGCGCCTCGACGCACCGCTCAACCGCACTGCCCCGGTGCCTGTCCTGGCCGAGCGCGAGATCCGTCGCGTGATGCCCGAGCCTCAGCTGCGACCCGAGGAGGCACGGGCCCTCGGCGAATCGCTCGCGGCGCCGCGCAGGGTGCTCGTGATTGCCGGATTCCTCCCGCCCGACAATCGGCTCAACCGCGCCTTGCAGACCTTTGCCTCAGCCCCCAATGTGGCTATCCTGGCCGAGAGCATATCCAACCTCCACGGCCCGTGGCTCATCGGTAATATTGATTCGGTGATGCGTACACTCACACCCGAGATGCGCCGAGACCTCGCCCCCGACATTGTGCTAACCATCGGCGGGGCACTCGTCTCGCGCATGGTCAAGGAGTGGATACGCTCCCTGTCTCCGTCGGTCGAACACTGGCAGATAGGCCCCTCGGATGTGACGGTCGACTGCTTCAAGCACCTCACGACGCGCGTCGACATCCGTCCCGACCTGTTTTTCAGACAGACGGCCACACCGATGCGGCGCGCGGGCGGAGCGTCGGACTACGCCTCGCTATGGAGGAGTGCGGCAGATGAGGCCGCACGTCGCCACGACGAATACTGCTCCTCTGTGCCGTGGAGCGACCTCAGAGCCTTCGAAGTGATGTTTCCCATGATTCCGCGCTCATGGAACCTACATCTCTCAAACGGCACCCCCATACGCTATGCCCAGCTCGTTCCGCACGGACACATCCACCGCACGGACTGCAACCGCGGTGTGAGCGGCATCGACGGATGCACCTCGACGGCCCTCGGCGCATCGATAGCCAACCCGAAGGGGGTCACGCTGCTGATTTCGGGTGACATGAGCTTCCAGTACGACATCGCCGCCCTCGCCTCGCCCCACATGACGCCGAGGTTCAAGATGGTAGTCATCTGCAACGGCGGAGGCGGGATTTTCAGCTTCATTCCATCGACGCGAGACCTTCCAGAACTCGACCGTTTCTTCACCGTCGGGACGCGCCTCCCACTGCGCGACCTATGCAACGGATACGGCATAGAATATCACGAAGCCTCGTCCGAGGAGGAGCTGCGCGCCGCATTCCCACGCTTCGCAGCCCCGTCGTCGCGCCCCGCACTGCTCGCCATCCACACCCCAGGCGAAGTCTCCGCCCGCGTGCTCCGAGAATATTTTTGCTGACAAATCGGCATTATCGCACTATTGTGCCCCCTTGCGCATGTTAACTTTGCACTCGAAATCCAACCGCACACCAACCTCACCACCACAACCATGCGCAACATCAACGAAATCATCATCCACTGCACCGCCACCCCCGAGGGGCGCCACGTCACAGTTGCCGACATCGACTCGTGGCACCGCGCCCGCGGCTTCGCCTCAATCGGCTATCACTATGTCATCTACCTCGACGGCTCGGTCCATGCGGGGCGCGACGTCGCGCTCCAAGGGGCCCATTGCCTCGGCCACAATGCCCGTTCGATCGGAATATGTTATGTGGGCGGCCTCGCCACAGACCGCAAGACCCCGAAAGACACCCGTACCGCAGCACAGAAAAAGGCACTCCTCGCTCTGCTCCGCGACCTGCGCTCCCGCTACCCCTCGGCCACCATCCGCTCGCACCGCGACTTCGCCCCAAAAGCGTGCCCATCCTTCGACGCCACCGCCGAATATAGGGACATATAAAGCTATTGACTGAAATATTCGGGCTAAAATTTGATTTTGTCCGCAAGTTGTCGTAATTTTGCCTTGAATATACCAGTCAAAATGAAAAAGTTCTTCATCTCATTTCTCGGCGCTCTCGCCGGCATTTGGTTCTCGCTGTTCCTGCTTACCATCGGTGTCTTCATGGTCATCGGTATCGCTGCGGCATCGGGCTCTAAGTCAAGCTCTAAGGAAATCAAGAAAGGGAGCTATCTGGCCCTCGACCTCTCGACAGGTGTCGAAGACCTCGGCGTGAAACCGGATCCCATGGAGATCATCCAAGGCAACTTCGACTTTCCCACCGCTCTGGGCGACATCGTCAATGCCATCGACCTCGCCGCCACCGACGACAAGATAGAGGGCATCACAATCGAGGGCTTGGGCTATGCAGGTATGGCTCAGATACAGGCCATCGGCGAGGCTCTCGCCCGATTCAAGGCAGCCGCTCCCGAGAAATGGATATATGCTTATGGCGATGACTATTCGCTCGGCAGCTACTATCTCGCTGCCAAGGCGGACTCGATATTCCTCAACCCCATCGGAATGGTCGACATCCATGGCGTCGGCATGGCCTCTCTCTACTTCAAGGATCTCCTTGACAAACTCGGCATCGACGTGCAAGTCGTGAAGGTCGGCACCTACAAGAGTGCCGTAGAGCCGTTCATCCTCAACGGCATGAGTGAACCTGCCCGCGAACAGGCCCAACTCTATCTCGACAACATCTGGAAGCACTTCGCGACCTCGATAGCCGAGGGGCGCGGCCTCACAGTCGACTCGATCGACGCATGGGCCAACTCCTACCTCATGACCCGCCCCGCCAAAGAGTGTCTTGCGATGAAGGTTGTCGACCGTCTCGCCTACCGTCATGAATTCGACGAAGCACTCTGCTCACTGACAGGTGTCAAGAAGCCCGAAGATCTCAAAGCTGTCTCCGTAACCGAATATATGAGAGGCAAAGATCTCTTCAAGAAGGGAAACGGGAAGGGTGCCAACATCGCCCTGCTGTATGCCTGTGGCGAAATCACCGATGAGGAGGGTGACGGCATTGTCGGCGCAGACCTCGTACCCGAGATTCTCGACCTCGCCGAGGAAGATGACATCGACGGCCTCGTGATGTATGTCAACTCGGGAGGCGGAAGTGCCTTTGCCTCCGAGCAGATTTGGGAAGCCCTCCAAGAGTGGAAGCGCATCACCGGCAAACCCTTCTATGTCTCCATGTCGGACTACGCAGCCTCGGGTGGCTACTATATCTCGTGTGGTGCCGACCGCATCTATGCACAGCCCACCACGCTCACAGGCTCAATCGGTATTTTCGGCATGATTCCGAATATCCAGCCCATGCTCAACAACAAGCTCGGCGTACATGTCTCGACCGTCCGCTCATGCCCCGACGGTGTAATCCCCAACATCATGGAACCGATGTCCCCCGGGCTCCGCGCAGCCATGCAGGGTTATGTCGACCGTGGGTATGACCTCTTCACCAAACGTTGTGCCGAGGGTCGCCACATGTCCCAGGACTCGATCAAGATGATTGCCGAGGGGCGCGTATGGGACGGCGCAGAAGCTCTCAGAATCGGCCTCGTCGATGAACTCGGCGGACTCGATGCAGCACTCGCCGGCATGGCCAAGAAACTCAACGTCGAGAGCTATACCGTCAAGATCTACCCCGAGAAGGAGATCAAATGGTATGACGCCATCATCGACGCCTCGAAAGACTTCAAGTCGAGCATCGTCCGCAGCGAGCTCGGAGAGGCAGCCCCCATCTACGACGCCATCAACCGCGTCAAGCAGATGTCCGTCCTCCAAACCCGCATGGAAATCGAACCTATAAGACTTTGATTGGGGATTATCGTATAAGACTTATAAGATTTATATGACTTATAAGCCTTATAAGATTTACACCACCCCCATTCTCAATTCATTCATAATTCAAAATTCATAATTCCATTTTGCCCCGCAACCGGTTCATAACATCCTGCCTGCTATACCCCCTGTCGCGCCTCTACGGACTGGGGGTATGGGTGCGCAACAAGATGTTTGACCACAAGTTCATCGCGCAGAAGGAATATGATGTACCCGTTGTAGTCGTGGGCAACCTCGCCGTCGGCGGGACAGGCAAGACGCCACACGTCGAATACCTAATCCGCCATCTGATGTCCCGCTACAACCTCGCCGTACTCTCGCGTGGTTACAAGCGCGAGACATCGGGATTCGTGCTTGCCACCCCGACATCCACCCCCGCCGAGATCGGGGATGAATCATATCAGATCTACCGCAAATTCGGCCACCGCATCACCGTGGCCGTCTGTGAGCGGCGCACCGAGGGGATCGAACGACTGCTCGAACTGAATCCATCGATCAACCTCATCCTCCTCGACGACGCATTCCAGCACCGCTATGTGAAGCCCTCGGCATCGGTGGTCCTCACGGAGTTCCACCGTCCTGTCTACACCGACCATCTGCTCCCCTACGGACGTCTGCGCGAACCGCTCTCGGGGCTCAACCGCGCCGACATCATCGTCGTGACCAAGTGTCCGTCCGACATGGAGCCGCTCGAATACCGCCTTTGGAAAGAACGGCTCAACCTCTTCCCCTACCAGAAGCTCTACTTCTCCTCGTATATGTACGGAGCCCTGCTGCCCGTGTTCCCATCGTCGACCCAGGAGATTCCTCAGCTCCGGAACCTTCCGTCTCCATCCAATATCCTTGCGCTCAGCGGAATCGCCAATCCACGTCCGTTCCTCTCCTATCTGCGCCGCAGCGGTGCCAAGGTCAAGCTCTGCCGTTTCGGCGACCACCATTCCTTCACCAACAAGGACTTCAAGCAGATCGCCGACCGCTTCGCAGCCCTGCCGCAAGGATTCAACTTCATCGTCACAACGGAGAAGGATGCTGTGCGCCTCGTACATAATCCCCACTTCCCCGAGCATCTCAAACCGCTGCTCTTCTATCTTCCCATACAGGTTGACTTCATCGAGCGCGGCGACGGCGAGTTTTCGCAGTGCGTCGAAAAAACCTTCAACAACGCCCGCTTGTTCAAATAAGAGCCATGCCATCGGCAGGGCCCGCGCCCTACCCCATCAGTACAGAGGCGCGGAATATGCAATTCCCACTATCGTAATCATCAAAATCTTTCCACCATGCTTGACAAAATCAAAGAGACCGCCGAATACCTCCGCAACCGCGTCGGAGGCGAAATGCCGCGCATCGCCATCATCCTCGGCACCGGCCTCGGCCCCCTCGTGGACCACATCGACGACAAGGTCTATATCCCCTACTCCGAAATCCCTAACTTCCCCGTGTCCACCGTCGAGGGTCACAGCGGCAATCTCATCTTCGGCACCCTCGGCGGCAAGCCCGTCATCGCCATGCAGGGCCGTTTCCACTACTACGAAGGTTATGACATGAAAACGGTCACATTCCCCGTCCGTGTCTTCAAGGCTCTCGGCGTCGAGATTCTCTTCGTCTCCAACGCCTCGGGCGGCATGAACAAGGAGTTCCAGGTCGGCGATGTGATGACCATCACGGATCACATCAACCTCTTCCCCGAACACCCCCTGCGCGGTCGCAACTATCCCGAGCTCGGCACCCGCTTCCCCGCCATGACCTACGCATACGACCCCGAGTTGAAGGCTCTGGCCGACAAGGTCGCAGCCGAGAATGACATCCGCCTCATGCACGGCGTATATGTAGGCGTGACCGGCCCCACCTTCGAGACCCCGGCCGAGTATGAATACTACCGCATCATCGGCGGCGACTGCGTCGGCATGTCGACTGTCCCCGAAGTCATCGTCGCCAACCACGCCGGGATGCGTGTCTACGGCATATCCGTCATCACCGACCTCGGCGGCAAGGATGTGACCCAAGTCCCCACCCACGAGGAGGTTCAGCAGGCCGCCGTAATCGCCCAGCCCAAGTGCCTCACGATCATGAAGGAACTCGTGGCCCGCGTACAGCTCTGATAAACCGTCACAATCTCCCCGTCCTCTCTCCTCAACCCATACTCCTATATAATATATGGAAATATCCCAGCTCGGCGAGTTCGGTCTCATCGACCGACTCACCAAAGACCTACCCACAGTCAATCCCTCCACCATCCGCGGTGTCGGGGATGACTGCGCGATACTCCGCAATCACGAGACCGACACCCTCGTCACCACCGACCTCCTGCTCGAAGGCGTACACTTCGACCTCACATATGTCCCCCTCAAACACCTCGGCTACAAAGCCGCCGTGGTCAACTTCTCGGACGTATGTGCCATGAACGCCCTGCCCAAGCAGATCACCGTATCGCTCGGCATCTCGTCGCGATTCACCGTCGAGCATATCGATGCACTCTACTCGGGCATCCGCCTCGCCTGTGAGATCTATGGCGTCGACCTTGTCGGAGGCGACACCTGCTCGTCACGTCAGGGGCTTGTGATCTCGATCACCTGTATCGGCGAGGCTCCAGCCGACCGCGTCGTCACACGCGACGGAGCACGCGACACCGATCTCATCTGCGTCTCGGGCGACCTCGGCTCGGCATATATGGGGCTCCAACTGCTCGAACGCGAGAAGGTTGCGTCAGCCGGCCAGAAAGACTTCACCCCCCAGTTCCAAGGCAAGGAATACCTTGTCGAGCGTCAGCTCAAACCCGAGGCCCG